>CACYEC010000215.1 GCA_902773225.1 uncultured Bacteroidales bacterium | reverse complement strand
CAAATAATACCACTTGTTTTGTACTCCGCTGTTGGCGTGTACGCCTCCAAAGTCGTTTGCATCACTTGTGTCAGAGGGGTCTTTCCAATTCTCGCCTTGGTAGGTGTCGGGGCTTGGGGAAGCACCGTCTAAGTTGTTCTTAGGGTCTGCCATGTCGCGCAGGTTACTCAATGGGGTCTTGTCGTAGTCAAGAACCATACCGTCGCCACCGATATACCAGTCGCTGGAATTTTTGGTGTATTTCTTGACATTGATGCCCATGATGTCGGAGAACGACTCATTGAGGGCACCCGACTCCCCGGCATACTCCAGTTGAGCAGTAAGACCAGTTATGATGTGTGTGAATTCATGGGCCATTACCGATAGTTCAACAACGGGGCGCATGTCTTTTCCAAACAATGACATTCCGCCCATGCCATATAGCATGGGGTAGGGGTGCTGTGTGCCGATGGCGCAAGCATTGCATCTTGGAGTGGTCAAAAAAGCGTTCTCTTCTTCATCTGCATTGTACACAAGATTGTAAACAGGGGATCCATTGCCGTCGAAACTCTCTCGTCCGAACACCTCTTTGTAGAAGTCCAGGGTCTTTCCCATTCCCCAGTGGACGTCGGCTGTTGGGTCTCCCGCCGGCTCATAGTCAAGCGACAGGTTGATACGATTATTGGCAAATTCAAATGTACCGCTTTCGTCAGGGATGAAAGGTATCACGGCAATGGTGTCGGTATGAATGTAGAAACCCTCGCCTTGTTTTAACAGGAAAAGGAGCGTGACTCCCTCGTTTGGAATGATTTCATAGAGTGGGGACAGTGACTGCGAAGGATGCAGGTCGAATAAATTCGTCGAATATTTTTCTATCATGCCAACGCTGATGTTGTTGGGGTCGGCGCCATAGAGCATCTGCAATTCAAGAGTTGGTCCACGATCCTCATCTTCATTCCAATAGTCGTCGTCCGAATCGTCATTGGTGGTTGGTACATATGGCATGAGATTGCCCCATTCGTCTTCATACACCACTTTGTTGATGTTCAAAGTGTTGAGTTTGAACGCTTTGAATTCATTTTGCTCGTTCCTGAAATAGTCTGTGTTTTCGGTGATATAATCCTTCAAGTGAGTCAGTCTGTTGTGATTTGACAACATTCCAAGCATATGTTTCCAAGCACTGAATTCTTCCGTCGAGGCCTCTTCCGGGTTGTCGGGCAAGTCGCATTGGGGGAAATAGTCATACAGCATTCCCTTTTCCATCAGTTGGTTGAATGTTGGCAAATAGGCAGCACATAGCGTGTGAATGTTGCGCTTTTGGTCGTAAAGGTAGATGGAGCCATCCGAACCCTGGGAGGCATCGAGTTCCACGTCTCCGTTATAAATGGTTTTTGCCTTCACTTTGACAGACTTGTCACCAAGAGGGTTTTGGCCTTGGAGCGTGGGCACGTGCTTGATGACTTCCTGTGTCTCAGCATCGTAGTACACCCACTCGTGCAGGTTGGCGGAAATCACCTTGTAGGCATATCGGTAGCCGTCCTTGGTGTTGACAAGGTAGAGCTTCTGGCCCATCATGTCTGTCGGGGTGCCATTCTTGTAAATAGGACTGCGCTGTTGCAGTTTCGCGGGTGTGCGATTGGTCTCCATGATGGTGCCGTTGGCAGAGTTCACCATCCCGTCCTTGGCATGGATGAGCACCTGAGAGTGCTCCACCTCCACACCTGCCACATACTGGCGATATTCTATGCGCTCCATACCCACGTAGTCGATGGTACGACTCACCTCGCGCCATTCCGTCTCTGCAGGAAGAGAGAACCACTCGGAGAACCTCTCCACGACGCCCTGAACGGTGATGCCTTTTCCTGACAGTTTTATGAAGAAATGTCCGTTGTCTCCGGCTTGTATGGTAAGGACAAACAGCAGAGAAATGCAAATAATCAATAATCTTTTCATATTCTCAAATTTCGCAGCACTTTGATTGAATTATTCTTATAAGTTCCTGAGCAATGAAATATACCCGGAATTTTTCATCTCAGATTTCTCACTTGCCTTGTTGCTGCAAAATCAAGACAAGTGAAAAAACATCAATGTATGTCGCCCATACTCCACCCGTTGTGGTCTTATCGCCCCTTCAGGACTTGATTTCATCCACAACATGAGGTGGGGGACTTCAGTAATTTATAGCCCTGGTCCTGCCTCGGTACCACTACCTCCGAAGGTGAGGCCTTCAGCGCCGTTGACCACGGCGTTGACGATGCCGCTGTTTGCAAGGATGAGGTCCACCAATGACGTCACGTCCAACACGGTGACATCACCATCGCCCGTGAAGTCTGCGTTCTCAAGGATGAAGTTTTCGGCATTCCTGTTCAGGATATGATTCACCATCGATGTCACGTCGGTCACGTTGATGGCACCGTCGCCGTTCACATCTCCCTTGCTGCTGTTCAACAGGAAGTATGCACGGAAGGAGCCGATTAACGTCGATGTATCGGGGGTGTAGAGTTTGTTGTCGGCTCCGAGGTATAGTTTTGTGGTGTTCCTGTCATCGGTGGTGTAAGGCGTGTAGATGCCACGGAAGAAGGCGATGTTGCAATTGACATCCGTAGGCTCGGTGCTGTTGATGGTGACAACCTTGAACACGGGGTTGACAATGTCGCTTGTCCCGTCGCCGTCCCACTTGATGATATAAGGCTTGCCTGCCTCAATCTCCATGGCATCTTCGAAGTCCAGCGTCAAAGTGCCTCTGGTGAAGGTGGCTTTGTGGAGCGTCTTGATGGTTGCTCCGTGGAGCGGGCAGTCTTCATCAGCCAACTGTGTGGCGTTGAGTGCAAATGGCAGGCAGATGGTGTTCCATTTGTTGTTCTTTTGCAATGTGCGCCCTGAGAGGGTTGCATAGGTCGTATGGTTGTTGGCACTGGCGATGACGTTGACATTCTTCTTTTCATTGTCCAATGTGCTGTCGTCGTCGTGGAGCACAATCAAGGTAAGCTCCCTGTTCTTGGTATCGGAATAGGGCACGTCGTTGAAAATGACTGTCGCAGTCATTACACACTCTCCATTTTCCTCTGCCGTAGGTTCTGTTGTTACCTCTGAGGTGACGGTGGCATCTAAAATCGCTGCGTCAAAAGTGTAATCGCACTTCTCGCATTTGCTGAAAGTGGCTGTGACGGTGCTGCAATCATCCGACCAATTCCATGTCGGTGAGTATTCGTGGTCGTCAAGACCGATATAGGCGGCATAAATTTCTTTACAGAAGTTATTCCTTTTGGTAATCATTTGCCAGAAAGCGCCTGTGTGCATGCCGTAGAATTCGACGTGTGACGAGATGTTTGTGGGCATGCAAGTTGGTGTCGTTGTGATTTCTCCTTCCGTAGTGGTACAGGTGAATTTCATCAACGAAGGACAATCATTAAACACAGAGGATTCTATCTTTTTCAAACCGCTGCCGATTTCGATTTCCTCAAGGTCCAAGCAACCAAGGAACGCATTCCAGCCGATGTGCTCGATGTTGTCGCCCATCGTGACCTTGGTGATGTTGGTGTTGTTCTTGAACGCACTTTGGTTGACGGAAGTTATGGTT
>CACYEC010000214.1 GCA_902773225.1 uncultured Bacteroidales bacterium | reverse complement strand
GTCTTGATCTTCGATATCAAGTCCTCTTGATTCTAATAACGCTAATTGATCCTGCAAAGAAAGAGCAGGTTTAGAAAAGGATTTCTTACTCATAAAAACGACCTCAGGCTTCCCGCTTTCTGGACTCCGTGGAGGGTCGTCATTGCGACCTTCTATCTGTTAGCCACTGAATAGGGTGAAATCTGACGGTTCGGAGAAAAAAAGTTGCATTTTCTTTTAGGAATGGCTGAGAGATGTCACAACTGACACAACAAGTTGTGCAACATCTTGTCAGACATTCCGTTTTGATGTATCCTTTCAGCAAAGTTAATATATTATATTAAAGGTGCTGAATAATGCTGCTGGACTATATCAAAGAGAACTGCAAGCCGGGAGAACCCATTCTCCTGCAGAACCTTGAACTCGATATTAAGTATGACAACCTTTGCCAGCAGATGAAGAAACTGGTAGATGAAGGCAGTCTCTGCCGTTATATGGATGGTGTTTATTATCTTTCCAGGAAGACCGTGTCCGGTGTGCCTTATACTCTCAATGCAGATACAGTAGCCGAGCTCAAGTATCTCAGCAACAAGACTGACAATTACGGCTGCTATACCGGTCATACACTTGCAAACATGATGGGGCTTTCGGAACAGGTTCCCCAGGTAAAAGAGATTGTCAGCAATAACACAAGTGCAATCACAAGAAAGGTCAAGATAGGCAAATTCAGTTATGTTGTCCGAAAATCGCCTGTAACGATAACAAGGGAAAACGTGAAGACAGTCATGCTGCTTGAAGTTCTCAAAGACATTGATGATCTGTCCGACTCCCACATCAATTCCTCGGAGTGTTTGAAAAACTATATCGCAAAGAATAGAATAAGAAAGAACATGGTGGACAAGATTCTTCCGAGCTATCCGCTCAGAACCTACAAGGCAATCTACGATATGGAGTTGACAAGTGTTCTTGCATGAATACTTTGCTAATGCGACAGCAAAAGCTTGGCAACAGAATTGATTTCCGTACTTGGCATAAATTCTACAGTGTGCTGTTTCATACCCAGTGAACAGCAGTGACTGTTCAGTTTTTCAGCATTTTCTAATGCTATTAGAATCTGGGTCTTTGTTTTCTCGTAGATATATTCATCGCTCTTGGAATAATCTTTGATGTAGTTCCTAAGTTTCTTTACCACTTCATCTGTAGAGTTGTACTGTCTTGTCGAATACTCATAATGACATAAAAGCCAAATCTCAAAACATGGGCTGGATACATACTGTTTCACATTATCTGAACAGAGCTTATCCGCGTCCTTTATTTGGCTGTCCTTATGTTTCTCACAATCTGTATCAATCAAGCTCATACCCAAATCACCGTCTTCTGCATTCAGACCCAAAGCATCATATTGCGATATAAGTGCTTTAATCATCTTGACTGGATCGGTATCATTACCCCGTGCAAACATAATACGATATTCAGAGGATTCGAATCTCTTGAAGTAGTTGGTTTCAGTCTGATTGTTGCCTTCTGTTATCATCAGGATGATTTTCTTGGCTTTTCTCAAACCCGAGTTTCTCTTCTTTGAAATATAGCCAATTTCTCTTACAGCCATGGGATAACCTCAGTATTCGATATTCGGGATGGCGTCATATCTTCCAAGGAGATAAGCTTTTCTGATGTCGGTTCGAGTTCTTTCAGAATACTCATCAAGTGAGTACAAATCCGATACCCCGGTTCTGTTATTCTTGTCAATGAAGTATAGCTGATCTCTTCTCATGATTGATAAGTCAAGCAATTCCGTCGTATGACTTGATATGATCAGTTGCGCATTGGCCTTATTGTGGAGAGGATTATTGAATAGCTGAACGATATACAGCACAAGAAGTGGATGGAGACTAGTATCAAACTCATCTATACAGACGACCTCTCCAGTCTCAAAGGCTCTCTTGATAACAGGGCTGAGCAGAAAAAGGTTTATGGTTCCAATAGATTCTTCCAGCAAATCAAGAGAGTACATCTTCGTTTTTCCATCTTCCTCGATTACATGCATTGTCTCTACTTCAAGCTTTTTGTGTGGTCCTGGAGGTAATGCAGAGAAGATTGGCTTAAGTTCATTAGGCAGGGTCTGTAAAAACTGTTCATGGGTATTCTCTCCCGTCGTTATCTTGAAATCAGAGATATTGATATCTGCCTTATGTAGTAATGATGTTGTAAAACTCTTTAAAGACTGTGTACCATCTTTTTCCAGCAGAGGCCCGGAAACGTATATCATTTCCTCCCTGTTGCTACTGTTATAGGTATTAATCCCATTTGCAAGCCAAAGAAGCGGTTCCCTTGTAGAAATGCAATTCCAGGTTGTTGCTGTTGCAAGAAAAAGTTTATTTGAGGTGTTTCTTGAGACAACAGGTTTGAGTTCTTTTTCATACACAGAAGTGAAAGTGAATTCATCATTGGTGCGTTCGAAAACTAATGATGCCTTTGCGGTTTTATAAACATGGAGGTATTCCGATGTCACTCGTTGGTGTAATGCGGAGAACCCGTAAACATATTTCAAACCGTCAGAAGCAATGAAAACTAATTCAAAGCATGTAGGAGAATTTGTAGATTGATCACTGAACATGAACGGGACAATGTGCCTTAACGGCTGTCCAACCTGAATCATTGAAGATTCACGAATTGTTAGAAGTGCAGCTGTCAAGGCTGAAAAGAGATTTGATTTTCCAGATGCATTTGCCCCAAAAACAGCTATACTTTTCAGAACCTTATCTTTCTCTAAGGAGATAACGTTTTCTTGGTGCTCCTTGTCGGCAGAAGCCTCCATTGAAACAACAACTCTATCTTTGATTGATTTGTAGTTTTCAACACTGAACTGAATTAACATAAACCCTCCCTGACAAATGAAAGTATAATTGTTTTTCCTGATAATTCAATATATTTTAC
>CACYEC010000213.1 GCA_902773225.1 uncultured Bacteroidales bacterium | reverse complement strand
GTGGAAAAAGTGGAAGTGTACTGGTTCATAAGCGATTGGCGTGTTGTTGTCATTACTCTGATGCGTGCAAATCCTTAAAGAAACCGAAATCCTCATCGACAAGGGCTCGTCTGTCTAATCCTAGATTACGCTTTTCACATGAGGTTTCGGATACGAGACAACAAGAAAAACAAGCAGCTAAGTTAAGCTGATCTTCGTTTTCCCAGCACAGTGGATCAGAAGAACACTCTTTGGCATTGTTTATGGCATTCTTTATAATCCTTTCTATCAACCGAGGTTGTCCTTGCCATACCAGACCACCCATACTACCTTCAGCACCGTCCGCAGTGAAAATCAAGACTCCACACATACGATCAGAATAGTATAATCTCTCTTGTAAACTAGCTGTCGGATAGCCGCAGGAGAACTCCAATTCCTTCATAATAATATGCGAGAAAGTATGAAGTAGATAAAACCTTGGTGCTCCATATTGCATCATCTCTCCTTTAATTGCTTTCCCTATTTCTCCTTCAGGTTGATCGTATCTCGTAGAAAATAAATCATTGTGAAGTGTTGCCCATCTGTCAACCGCGTCAATATTAAATTCAAAGAATAACCCCTCACCAAGGCTTTGGTTTGCAGGTAAAGAGTATACTTTTTCTACAGGGTCATTATAAATCCTCTGCCCTTCATTTCTCACCACAACTCCGTCGATTCTAAGGGGAACCGGCATGGAGACTCTACTGAATCCAAGTTGTGTTAAAGTCATAGCAAGAGTATCAACTTGTTGAATCTTCTTAAAGAATGGTCTCAGATCTTCTGGAAGCGCGATGTCTTTAAACTCCAAGTTAGCGACTTGTGGGATAGACTCAGAATGAGATGAAAACACCTTATACTCTTCAAAGCGATATTGTTCATGAGCGTCCTTGGGCACTTCTTTAACCTCGAGAAAACGATTTTTGATCGTTTCGGCTTGTTCATCAGTAAGCTCGATATCACTATCTTCAGCCTTGTCAATCAGATCTATTTGATCCATATATGCCTCCTTGGTTAATCCTGCGTTACGTTCAACGGCTTTAGGATACCAGCGTGTGTTAAGGAGGTCAAGTACTTTTTGAAGATTCGGCTCCAAGATGGCATCGGATAGATACTGAGGTGGGATGTATAAGCTGCTAAATGAATCAGCGTAGTATACACTATTACTGGTAACAAGAGCCATCTGCATTACGCCTCTTGCTTCATTTACATCTTTGCAGGGCTCCTCTGATTTTGACCCAATCCCATTCCAAGGAGTATCCCCTTTGCAGAAAGGGTGAATATTCATGATACCTTCCAGGCCGTATGTTTTGCCGCATTTTTTACACTTCAAAGTACCCCAACTCTCGGAGTTATTTCGATTCTCGATCCATTGTAATTCATGTCGTCCTCCTCTTTCACATTCTTGACAAGGATAATCAAATAACTCAAACCCAGCAGGATTCTTCATGGCCTCTTTCTTTCCATCTATTCCTGCGCAAAACAACTCATACCAGGGTATATCAGAAATATGTCCGTTTTTACAAATAAGAAGGATGGGAATCTGGACAAGGGTATCGTAGATATCCTTCAATTGATTATTATCCTTGAATGTTCTGTGGGTGTTGCTATATGGATCTCTGGGTGGCGCAAAATAAACCAACCTCGTGTCTCCGGTTTTTTGCTTCCAAATAGTTGCCCACTCTTCTATAGGCTTAAAAAGCTTTTCCTTTCTACTATAAAACCACCTAGGAAAGTGAATTGATGGAATATAGAAATGGTCTGACTTCAATTCAAGACCAGTATTCTCTTTGCATCGTTTGTAAAGAGGATGCTTTTTCTCGCGAGGATAATTCCAATTGTCAAGAGATAGATGTGGGACATCTATTAAATACTTTAGTTTAGGGATCTCTTGCGTCTCCTTTAAGAACTCAACGAATCTCGGGTCATTAATTATATCAACTCCTGCAGCCCGAGAGATCGTTTCCGCATCCCGCTCGCCAAAATTCTCAATCTGTTTGTTGACGGCCTTAACAAATCCCCAATAAGATACTGATTTTGGCATAATAAAGAAGCCGGCTTTTGTCGTAACGATAGATCCAACTCCTGCGTTTGACGAAAGCACTTTATATTTCCCAATACCTTGATTGTATTGTATGTCTTTATGGATTTCCATATCAGTTGTCTTTTACATTTAACACAGCTTCGGACTCAACAGTTCTTAGCGACATCGGTACTGCCCACATATTATCAGCTTCATCGTCCAGATATGCATCCAACGCCAAGAATAGATCTTTCCATTTCACTCGTTGGCGTCCATTGGAGTTAAGGAAATCTGAGCCAGAGTATCTGAGGGAATACTCTCCGGATTGTTGATTATCTACTAATCCTTGCCACTTCATCAATGACTCATCGATAAAGAATTCTATGTACTGCTCTAGTTCTTCGGTAAGCAATTCTTGCAACTCTACTGAAAGTTTCTTTGTTCTTTCAAGACGCGTTCTGAAATAAACGTATAACTCTGATTTAATAGTTTCTCTGAGTCCAGGAGTAAGGGAAGAAGCGTTCTCGGCATTAGCCAGATTTGCATTTAAATGCCGTATCATTGTAGCATTATAAAGAGGCAAGTACTTACTAACCGATTTCTTAGAGAACGGCGTGATGGATATAGGTTCCACATAGTAATAAAGCTTTTCATGGAACTCTCTAAAGCGTTCAAAGTGTGAAAGGTCTCTTGCTCTAAACGGATTATGCAAAGTAACGACAAGCCCTGCTTTGGAACGCGCAACGCGACTACTTGCTTGAATATACTCTGCAATATTCCTTGGCATTGAATTCATTACAATTGTGTTGAACCGATCAACATCAAGTCCAACAGAGATCATGTTTGTCGCAAGGATTAAGTCAGGAGGGGTCGTTCCCTGTACCCAATCAGTTCCATTGGGCATTTTGTGAGGTAACCTATAATCAGCCCTCCAATGTTTGCCAACTTCTTCTAGCTCATTTACGACTTCGGCTCCAGAAAGGCGCCCTGTCAATTCGGATTTCTTGAAAGAAGAATCATATCCATACAGACATTCTAACATGTTATTGTAGCGGAGAACACGTTTGAACAAGCGTCGGGTGTACTTCGTGAATTCTGTATAGAACTGGGCGTCAGTTTTCCCCACTTCTTTCAGACTATTGAAATAATCGATGATGGAGTGGTAGAAATCCATTGCCTCTTCAACATCTCTATCTGTCAGTTTAGAGGCATATTCTTTCTCAAACAGGGCTCTATGAACAAACATAGTTGCAATTAACCTCATCTGAGTTGTCATATGAGTCCTACCTGTCGGGAATATGCCAATATATTTTCTCTTGGATAGGAAATGTTCTTCGTTATCAATTATCTCCCTCTTGTAGAAAGAGAAAAACGAATCGTCATAATCTGCGCCCGGTTTGGGGAAGATACTGACTTCTCGATCGTACAAAGCGCGGATCTGTAGTTCAGTATTCCTGGTTGTAGCCGTAGAAGAAATAATCTTGGGACGTATAACTGCTCCTGTTTGGTCTTTATATGAACATAATTGATCAATAGCGCATTCAAACAAGCTCACAGCTGAACCAAGAGGCCCTAACAATAGATGCAACTCATCCTGAATAATCAGTGATGGAGGCAAAACATCTATTCCACCGTTACCAAATAACCTTCGAGAATCTTGCTTTTCTTTTGTTGTTGATACACGATGCCCAAGGGACGCGAATTTATCCACAGTCCCGAACAACAAAGTAGGCGGGTTCTGATAGATATACTCATCACATAATCTCACCGGGAGTTCATCAGAAAAAGTGCAATCTATATTGTCACATCTGAAAATAATCTTAGGATCTGTAGTGGTTCCTCTATTGTGAAATTTCAAAGGTTTTCCACAGCAAGGGCATACATCAAGGGGGATCTTAGATTCCTTGCGTTTCC
>CACYEC010000212.1 GCA_902773225.1 uncultured Bacteroidales bacterium | reverse complement strand
TTTATGCCATTTGCACTTTGATAGTATGGTGAAGAAGGCGATAATCAAGCAGAACATGACCATCATGTAGAATGGATTGGGTTGTAGGAATCTTAATTTTGACTAGTGGACAGCAGAGTTGACTGTAAGTAAGACAATATGTCCCACATTGAACAATAGCGAATTGTCGAGATAACCTTATATGTTTTTACTCGAAATCTTTGGGATTCTGCCATTCCCATGGCACTCTTTTTTTTATGAATCGTGCAGGATTCCCACCCCAAATCTCATTATCCGGTATATCTTTGGTCACTACACTTCCTGCAGCAATGATGCAGTTCTTTCCAATCTTTATATCCTTACAAATAATGGTGTTCATACCGATAAAAACTTTATTACCAATATAAACATGTCCAAAACGCCACATTTTACCACCGTTGGTGTTTAAGTAATGGGTAAGAATGACTACACCGTCAGTAATACACACACCCCTCCCAAGATGGATGTTTTCAGGATGGATAGAGTCAAAAACAACATTTCCTATAAGAGAATGATTGTCAGCGCAATCCACTCCTCCCCATTTGATTAATCTGCATCTAATACTTCTTTTCATGGGAAGTTTCGCCAAGGCGAAGAAGAAAAAAGTTTTTAATCTTTGAATATTCATGATTCTAATAGATGTTATAGTTCTATTCACAATTCTGGTCGGGGTTGCCTACTCCTTCACGCAAGCCTTGCCTGTCGTTGTTACCTACATGATAGAATGGAATGCAATGTGTATCCACTTTACCACCTCGCATCACCTTCAGTCTGTTCTTAATCACCCATGGGGCAATGTGCTTGATGTACTTTCGCATCACAGGGCTGGCAGAACCAATCATCCAGCAACTTTTCGGGCAGCAAGCCACTTTCTCTCGTACCTCTTTAGCTTTCTCGCCATTCCAAATTTCATCCCATGACTGCTCATTGAGGTTGCCCATCGTGTCGAACCAGATGCTCTCCTCCATGCCGTTACAAGGCAGTACGTTGCCGAATGGGTCCACAAAGAAGTTCTCGTTGCCAGCTTCGCAAGGGAGCATTCTCCTTCCGTTGTGAATGTAGTTGATGAGTCCGAGGTTGAAGAATGCTCTGAACCAACTTTTAGGGTGCTTCTCATGCATCAGTCGTTGGATTAGTTCATCGAAATTTTGGCACACCTCGTCCTTGTTGGTCACCTCATTGTCAGTTTTATGGAAATAGAACGAGTTGTGGAACGACGCTGTGGCAAACTGCATTCCGAGATTTCGGTTCAACTCGTATAAATTGAGCATATCCTCAGAGTTGTTGTTGCTCACGGTGATGCCAAATCCTATATCCTTGATTCCCATTCGGCGTAATTCGAGTAGGGTTTTCAATCCCTTGTCGAAACCTCCTTGGCGTCCGCGCAACTCATCGTTCTTACAGCTCAGTCCTTCTATAGAGATACGGTATCCCACGTTAGGGTGTCTTTTGGCCATCTCTATGATGCGGTCGCTGAAGAATCCACTTGTTGAGAAAACGATGCGGTCAGCCTTTGTTTCAAGGATTTTCACGATTTCCTCAATATCCTCCCTGACGAAAGGTTCTCCTCCCGTAATGTTGCAGGCCTCCATGTGAGGCAGTTTCTTGAGAATCTCTGGGCTGAATTCTTCAGATTTCTTAGTCGGATTGTCCCAGATGTTGCACATCTTGCAACGCATGGGGCAACGATATGTGACTATAATAGATCCATCCATAATTGATTGTATAATAATTTATTACTTTGATTTTATTATTTGTATTGCTGTGCCTCCATCACCTCCTTGTAAAAGGTGATAAGACGTTTGTAATGTTCATCTTCACTGAAATTCCGTTCGTAGAATCGGTATGCATTCTCACACATCATCCTGTAATCGTTTTGCTCCATCGAAGCCGCTTTAACAATGGTTTCTTCCAATTCATTAACGTTGCCAGAGTTGAAAAGATATCCTGTTTGGCCGTTATTGATGATTTCGGGTATTCCACCTATAGCAGAACCTATCACAGGTGTTCCGAGACTGTAACCTTCAACAATGGTCATAGGGTTGTTCTCAAAGCATTCTGAAGGAACACAAACAAAACGCGCTTTACGTACAAGGTCGAACAGTTCTTCGCCAGTTTTATACCCCAGGAAATCCACGCCCTTATAACTACTTTTCAACTCATCAGCCAAAGGTCCGTTACCCACGACCTTTAGTTTCAGTTCTGGATGCCTGTCAAACGCCTTCAGCAGGGTAGGAATACCCTTCTCAAATGACAATCGGCCATAGAACAGGAAATAGTCATCTTTATCGTCAATGGTCGGTGGCAATGCAGGTCGTGTGTAATTGTAGAGAACGATATGCCGTGCGTCCTTGTACTCGCTATGATGTTCAATGTGCTTCTGTTCTGAGAAATGGCTTACGAAGATGAATCCATCGATGTTTTTCAAGGGATTACGCCATAATTGTCGTGTGTACATTTCCGTTGCCATGATTATGCTGGGAAGGAGACTGTTTCTGGAGCATTTATGCAAAGCGCATTCATAATAATTCCACCTCTTGCACCTCTCACATTCCGCTCCGCTTCCGTCTTTGAAAGTGTATCCAGGGCAGACGAGCCTGTAATCGTGTGCCGTATGCACCAGAGGTATGTTGTGCCGTTTCAGCACCTTGAATATACTTGGTGACAACCCACCCCAAAAAAGATGTGCGTGTGCGATGTCTGGTTTTTCGGCCTCCACCAGTTGTTCAAGATTACGTGCCGCTTCCGAATTATAGAAGAAACTAATCATTTGTTTTAGGTTTCCGCCTAATTCGGGGAAATATTTCGCCTGTTCACACGGCAGGTTCATGTCACGTTTGTTGCTGAAGAACACCACTTCATGCCCATGTCTCTTCAGTAATTCGGCAGTATTGAAATACACAGCCTCAGAACCGCCTTTGCGATAATGGCAGTTGTTGATTAAAAGGACCTTCATACTACACGGGGAGTTAAGGGGGGGTAAAAGGGGAGTTAAAGAGGAAGTTAAAATGGAAGTTATGCGTTGTTTCACCAGAAAACTGGAACTTTGATTAGTTTTCCAATGAACCATAGTTCTGAATAAAGGAAAGGCAGAGCGAGATTGATAAAGAACATTCTCTTAGTAATGATTCGCTGTTGGTACATGTATGACAGCAACACAACAATAGGCAAGGATGTCATGTAGAGGAATCTGTATCCCACAATCTCATGGAAATAGTTCTGAATACCACTAATGAGGAAAGAACTTGCTATGATTATAATAAAAGTTGTTAATATTAATATTTTTTTCATCCTCTTATCAAATAGGGCATTTGTGGATTTTTTCAAATAATAATACAAGATGAAGGAATATGACACAAAATATGCTGTACGGTGTAGCATTGATATCATTGTAAATTTCCAATTCTTTTCTTGAATTCCTTCTCGATTTCCGTAACTTTGGACAGAGTCTGACAGGTTGTCCATGTTTTCACTCAATTCTATTTGTGAACTGATAAAATAGTTTAGAAGAGACTGAATGCCTCTGAAGAACAGGGGTGACAGAATAATCAGATAGTAGATGATCTTCTTGTTGAATTTTATGAACAAAAAAGGCGTTATCGTCACAATTACATAATAACTTCTATGGAAAAATGGTGATAGTAATATGAAAAAAACACCTCTTGCAATCGTCGCTTTGGAGTAATTGTGGTTTAATAACAAAGACAGCCCGTAAAGATAGACAGTCATAGCGAGGGAAGCCCTTGCGTATGAAAAAGTCATCAGGAAGAATAATGACAACACAAAAAAAGTGATGGCACGATTCAGTTTGAAATTCTTGACAGAGTAATAGAAGAGTATTGTTGCACATCCCCAGACGAAAGCCCTCCAAAGATAATAAGAATTAAAGCTGATAAGGCTCAGGTAGTAGTAGAACGACTCCTTGTAATATTCAATATTATGTTGGTAGAACGCCCATTTATACGCTGCGTAATCTGAGCTCCAGAAGGCAAACACACAGAAGGCAATGAATAGTTTAATCACATCCCTTACCTGCGTGTTTCGTTTGAAAGCATGGTAAGCAAATATGAATACCAAGTTCAGCAGTAGAAAACTAATGAGATTGTCTAAGTACTCAGGATTGTATCTTCTAAGCATAAAGTCTCAATTGAATTGTTTGTATATTCCTTTCTTTCCTTCCCACACCACAAAATGGTTGTCGTATCCGCTGACCGTCCAATTGGGGTTCGGCGTCATGTAGTTGGGACCATAACGGAATTCAAGCAGGTTCTTGGCGTTTTTCGGGACATAGAGTTGGATGTTCTCGAAATCCACCAATTTCCGATCCCTTTCGAAAGGCATTTCCAGTCTGCGGCAAACCACACCGCCGTATTTCTTCATTTCAATCTCGAAAGTGATGCAGTCGGGCGTAGTGAGGAAGTCACAGCAATATGGAAGTTGATCTACAGCAGGATATACATAGAAAACATCTATTCCCACCCCGTCTTTCTCATAGGTCTCCTCACGCCCGGATTGTCCGTCATCAACCACGAAACTCTGAACGAGTTGGAACCCTCTCTCCTCCAGATTCCTCTGCATATCGTGGCTGTAATCCTCAGCCCACATATAGACATCTATGTCGAAATCATGCTTGATAAATCCTTTTTCCCTGACTGCGCCAAGCATGGTGCCAAATGCCAAAGTGTAAAAATGGCCATACTCCTCCATGCAGTTGTGGAAATCAGAGATTACGGACAGGGCGTTTTTCTGGAACACCTTTTTCTGTCTGTCGATTAGTCTTTGCTTAAAGAATTTATGGTATAACGGACGCAGTAAGGACACACCGAAAGGGATTTTAGAAAGAAGTTCCTTGCTTTTGCCTATGATTTTGCTTTCACTCATGTAAAAGGGTATATGTTTTTTTGGGGAAGAAATATTAGTTGATATCGCAGGCTGTCAGCCTTCTTACGAGTGTCATTATTTATGGGGATATTCTATTTATCACGAATTATCGAATTATTATTCTGTTGATATTAAGAATTTTATGGAATTATCGATAAAAACGCAAGCGATTTTTAGAAGTTACCTATAACTATATCCGCCGTTGACCTCGATGAGACTGCCGTTGACGAAGGGGTTGTCGATGCAGAAACGGTAGGCATCCACGATTTCATCCACAGAC
>CACYEC010000211.1 GCA_902773225.1 uncultured Bacteroidales bacterium | reverse complement strand
TGCCACATACCATCACACGGGTAATCAAGAACCACCTCGTTGAAGGCGAAGCGACGCTCATCACCGCTGACGACATACCGAAAATCAAGCACCGCGACCCCAAGTCGGCTATCGAACGCCTAAGTTCTCTCGTCGGCCTGGACAACATCAAGGAGAGTATCATGGCGCATGCCAGCCTTGTCAACCTGAACCGCAGGCGTATGGAACTGAGGCTCTTCAACCACATGCCGCCCATGCACATGGTGTTCACTGGCAATCCGGGGACAGGCAAGACAACAGTGGCCAAACTGATTGGCGAAATCTATCATGGCATGGGCGTGCTGTCATCGGGGCATCTGGTGGAAACCGACCGTTCGAAACTGGTCGGGCAGTATCTGGGCGACACCGAGAAGAACACGCTCAACGCCATCAAAAGCGCGGCGGGCGGGGTGCTTTTCATCGATGAGGCCTACAATCTGTTCGTCGAGGACTCCGACCGACGGGATTTCGGTCACCGAGTCATTGAAACACTCCTGACCTATCTCAGTATGGAACAGACCAACATGATTGTCGTCATGGCTGGATACACCGTCGAGATGGAGCATCTGCTGCAGTCCAACCCCGGACTGAAATCGCGCTTCTCCTATATCTTCCACTTCAACGACTACACTCCAGAGCAACTGCTAAAAATCGGCAGTTTCGTACTCAAGAAAGAACATTACGAACTGACACCAGAGGCGGAGAAGAAACTCGCCCGCTACGTCATCAACGCCTATAATGAGAAAGACGAGCATTTCGGCAACGGACGTTTCATCACCCGTTTGCTGACCACAAGAATCATCCCTTCATTAGGCAACAGGCTCATCAAACAGCCCTCAAACAGCATCACCCAGAAAGACCTCGTCACCATCATCGAGGCCGACATACCGGAGATTGAGAACAAAAAGGCACCGAGTACATGGGACGACACCATCATCAACTCCGCTCTCGAGCAACTCGACAACCTGGCAGGCTTAGACAACGTGAAACGGGCAATCCATGAATATGTGGTCAGCATGCGCGCCAACCACCAGCACCACGTACCCACGATTGGCGACGACCTGACATGGAGTTTCATTGGCAACACGGGAACAGGCAAAAGCACGGTGGCAGAAATCCTGGCACAAATCCTGCAAGGCGCAGGACATATTCCCACAAGCCACTTTACCACGCTCAATGTCGAAGAGTTCGCCAACCTGCAGAATCCGATGTCAGTGGTCGAAAAAGCCATGATGCGCGCCTCCGATGGCCTGCTCTTCCTCGACCTTGACTCACCGCAGTACAACAACTACAACTTCGACTCTCTGCAGTTCTGGATAGAGAACAAACGGCGTGAACTCAAGATGTCGCTGGCCATCGTCTTCGCCAAGACAGCCAGCGACAGAGACGACGTGGCACGCAACCTGGTGCACAACGGACTGGTGCCATCCAACCATATCCTCGTCTTCGAAGACTATAAGCCCGACGAGTTGCTGGCCATCTTCAAGATTCTGCTTCAACGCAAGTATGGCCTTGGCATCACGAGCGAGGCAGAGCAAACCGTCAGCGACTACATCACCCGTATGCACGGCAGCCGCAAACAGACGCCGACAAACGCACGCACAATGCTACTGCTGGCTGGCACAGTAGCCCAGATAGCACAGTTGCGTTGCGTAGCAGATGCCAGCGAGCAACATGCAGTCTCCCTGGCCGATGTATCGAAACTCGATTGGGAAGGGTCCCTACTCTACAGACGCATTGGTTTCTGAAAAAGCAATGTTGGCCGTTCAGCAATTATGAATCAGAATCATCAGAACAAATCAATCTTCCCTATGCGCAAGAATCTATCAATATTGGCTCTTATGCTCTGCGGCGCATTGAATGCCCAGCAGAACTTCACTCAGTATGTGAACCCCATGATTGGCACAGGCGACCATGGGCATGTGTTCCTCGGCGCCAACGTGCCTTTCGGTATGGTCGATGCCGGGCCCACCCAACAGAACTCGGGTTGGGACTGGTGCTCGGGCTACCACTACAGCGGCACCTCCATCGTTGGTTTCGCACAGACCCACCTCAGCGGAACGGGCTGTTCCGACCTCGGCGACGTGGCGTTGATGCCCACACAAGGCGACGTGACGCTCAGCCGCGACGGACTGGCCAGCACCTACCGACATGAGGACGAACAGGCCGCGCCAGGCTACTACAGCGTCTTGCTCCAGCGCTTCGGCATCCGCACCGAAATCACCGCCACACGACGCACGGCCCTCTACCGTTTCACCTACCCCAAAGCAGAAGACCAGCGGCTCATCGTCGACCTCAACAACGGCATCGGCGACCACGTACAGCTGTCGCGCCTCACTCGCCTCAACGACTCCACGTTTGTGGGATACCGCATCTCGCATGGCTGGGCCAATGAACAGCACCTCTATTTCGCCATCAAAGTCAACCGCCCCGCTCTCAAGGGCTGCGAAGAAAGCGACCAAATCCACCAGCTACGTTTCGCACCGTCGCCTGAGCCACTGCTCGTGAGGGTAGCCCTCAGCCCGGTGTCGGAACTCAACGCCATGCTTAACATGGATGCAGAAGACGAGACGGGATGGAACTTCGAGGCACAACGGCAACAAGCCGACCAAGCATGGAACGAGCAACTGGGACGCATCGATGCCACCTTCATGAACGACCGCGACCGCACCATCTTCTACACCGCCCTGTTCCACTTCATGGTGGCTCCACAGACCTGGGACGACGCCAACGGCGACTGGCGTGGCAGCGACAACAGGATATACCGTGCCACAAACGGCGCTAAGGGAGGCGACAACCTCACCACACTCAGCCTATGGGACACTTACCGCGCAGCAGCCCCCCTCTCCACCCTGCTTCTGCCCGAAATGATGCCTGCCATCGCCACCACCTATCTCCGCATCTTCCGCACCCAAGGCAAACTGCCCGTCTGGCACCTCATGTCGCAAGAAACCAACTGTATGGTGGGTTGTCCAGCCGTACCCGTGCTGGCCGACCTCTACCTCAAAGGATATATCGCAGAACAAGACAAGAAACTTGCCCTGCAGGCCATGGTGTCGTCGCTGCTCATGAACGAGCGCGGACTGGGCTCACTGCGCACCTACGGCTATCTGCCTTACGACAAGGAGGGTGAGTCGCTGGCCAAGACGCTGGAATACTACCTCGCCGACTGGAGCGCAAGCCAAGCGCTGAGAAAAGCCATAGAAGAAGGAATGGGCAACGACGTGTTGATGGGCGACTATCGTCACTTGGGCAAACTGACGGCATTCGGTCTGCCCGAAGGTATGACATGGGACATCACCGAGATGGAGGTGGCGCGGATGACAGTCGCGCAACTGGCCGACTACTTCTCCACCCGCTGCCAGGGCTACCGCCGTTTGTTCGACCCACGTGTGCGCTGTATGCGTTCGCTCGACAGCCAGGGCCATTTCAAGGGCATCGACGGTTTCAACCCCGCCTACCAGACAGGCGAATACACCGAGGGCAACCCCTGGCAATACACATGGCTTGTGCCACACGACATACAGGGACTTATGGCCACCCTCGGCGGACGCAAGGCTTTCGAGGCACGTCTCGACTCACTCTTCACCGCGCCAAGCGAACTCAACGCTGAGGCCAACCCCGACATCACGGGATTGGTCGGACAGTATGCCCATGGCAATGAACCCAGCCACCACATCGCCTATATCTACTCCATGATTGGCAGTCCGAAGAAGACTGCCCGTCTGGTACGGCAAATCATGCGCGAACTCTATACCGACCAACCCGCGGGTCTCTGCGGCAACGAGGATGTGGGCCAGATGTCGGCTTGGTACCTCCTCTCCGCCCTTGGTTTCTATCAGGTAGAACCATGTGGAGGTCGTTATATTGTAGGGTCGCCCATCGTGAGGGAAGCCACCGTGCATCTGGCTGGCGACAAGACATTCACCATCCGCACCCATGGCAATTCCGACAAAGCTATCTATGTGTCGAAAGTGGTTCTCAACGGACAAACCATCAACGACTTCACACTACGTCACACCGACCTCGTCCAAGGTGGCACATTAGACGTGTATATGAGGAAGTGATTCGTGGTGATATGATAAGGGACCTTCTATAGATTGCCTCTCAGGAAACTCTGATGGATTTCTTCATCAGATGGTTGGAATCCTTTACTCACTTGCCTCGGTCTTTCACGAAACGACGCAGGAGAAAGGTCAAAAAGTAAGGAAATGTATAGAACTTTCCATTGAAACCTATATTCTTGTTGCCAAGTTTTATACCGTATTTGATGTCAGGGTAGTGTTCGTCATCATCAATGAGTTTTTTGAGCGATGACGTGGCGCCATCTTCCGCTTTCACCTCTATTGGTATCAAGGACTCAACGTCACGTATAAAAAAATCCATCTCTACAGTCGATTTCTCATTACGATAGAAATATAGACCATAATGTTGTTTCACCAACGCTTCAGACACCACATTTTCGTAGATAGCACCTTTATAAGTGTTGAAATTTCGGTTTGACCTCAAATCCTCTTGCGACTCTTCGTCGAGGGAGGCTATCAGCATGCCTGTATCGTGAAAGTATAATTTATAGTTGTTGGCGACATAATTACCCTTAAGAGGCAGGGATGCATGTTCTAAACAGTAGCATACATTGGCAATACCTGCATCACCCAACCATTCCACTGTGCCTATATAATCTCGATTTCTTGCATTCTTTTCTATCTTGGATATTTGGTATTTCTTGTTTTGTTTGGCAAGGAAAATGGGAATATGTCGATACACGTTTTTGACCTTTCCTTTATCAAGTCCAAGCGCGTATTTTGATATGTCTTCTTCGTAGTCGAGTAGCAGTTGTTGTTGCATCCGAAGAATATTAGTGAAATTACCATTCGCCAAATATGTTTTGACAACAGCAGGCATGCCACCTGTAATCATGTAGTCTCTAAACAAAGATGAGAGAATTGCCATTTCTGTTGTAGAGAGGGGGGTTATGTTCAGCATTTTCTGATAACATGATTCTACAAATTCATCACCGTACCCTTTAGCCCATAGGAACTCTTCAAAATCGAGTGAATGCATCGTATAGTCCTCCTTATATCCTACGCTGTTGGATTCTATTTCGTGATAGTTGATGCCCATAAGAGACCCAGAACAAATAACATCGAACCTTCCGTCGATAGCAAATGATTTAAGGGCTGTCGCAGTTGCTGGTTGATGTTGCATCTCGTCAAAGAAGATAAGAGTGGTTTCTGGCTCCACCACGTTGCCCGGTGAGAGGAGAGTTATGTTTTTGATAATGCTCTCCACGTCGTAGCCATCATCGAAAATGGTATTATATTTAGGTTCCAACACGAAGTTAATGTTAATGAAATGTTTGTAGTATTTCGAAAAATGCTCTATGGAGAATGTTTTGCCCACTTGTCGGGCACCTTTTATAATCAAAGGCTGATGCCCTTCTCGGGATTTCCATTCCTCAAGGAAACTGTCTATCTTGCGTTTAATTATCATAACACCTATTGATTGATTTGATGCAAAGATAGGCCTTATTTCACAAAATTCCAAGGTTTTTACGAATAGATTTCACAAAAATCCAAGGATATCATACTATAATTTCACAAAATTCCATGTATTTCATAGCGGGTTTTCACAAAATTCCAATGGTTTCGGCTTTTTTTTCACAAAATTCCTAATTTATTGAGAACAGAAAAGACAACAAAAACACGTGAAATGTTGAACATCTCACGAAAAAGGAGTATTTTTGCAATACCACTAACCAACAAAAAACTACTATTATGATCACTCTTCCCGATTACCATGTCCTGGAGAAAGCCGTTGGCTACCTGAAAGAGGTGCCTTACGATGTCACTCCACAAAGTTTGTACAACGCGTCGAGCCTCTACGACACCCTGATAGCCGACCCCACTTCTCCCGTCAATGAATGCTACGACCTGAAGGTGTACCAACACTTCATCGACAACGGCAAACACGCCCGAAAGGAAGCGGAACAGCTGGGTCGTTCACTCCATGATTTCGCCATCTATAAGGAGATGAACAAGTACCTGAAACAGTTCAACCCACTGACGGTTGTCGGTGTGATGGGCGGCCACCAACTCAAGCGTACCGACACCACATTCAAGGAGATTGTTTTGCTGAGCAAACGGCTCACCGAACTGGGCTCACTCATGGTTTCCGGCGGTGGTCCGGGCGCAATGGAAGCCACACACCTTGGCGCATGGCTGGCAGGAAGGACTAACGAAGAGGTGGACGAAGCGCTTAAGATGCTACTACCCGCCCCCACTTTCCACGACGAAGACTGGATTACCACGGCGCTGGAAGTGATGCGGCAATTCCCGCAGACGAAGTACCACAGCCTCGGTATCCCCACATGGCTCTACGGCCATGAGCCCTCCACACCTTTCGCCACCGAAATCGCCAAGTTCTTCGTCAACAGTGTGCGCGAGGACACCATCCTCACCGTGGCTTACGGAGGCATCATTTACACACCTGGCAGCGCTGGCACCATGCAGGAGGTGTTCCAGGAGGCCGTGCAAAACCACTACATGAGTTTTGAACTCTCCTCGCCCATGATTTTCCTCGGCAAGAAATTCTGGACCGAAGAGCAGCCCGTCTATCCTTTCCTCCAGCAACTCATTGCTATGGGCAAGTACAAGAACCTCTTGCTCAGCCTCACCGACTCCGATGACGAGGTTGTGGAAACCCTGATGACGTTCCGAAAGAGCGCTGGTAAGAAACTTTAGCTTTAGCTGATTCCACCCGCACCCCTCCGG
>CACYEC010000210.1 GCA_902773225.1 uncultured Bacteroidales bacterium | reverse complement strand
ACTTGACCTTAAGGGTGGTATGAACGTCATCCTTGAAGTATCAGTTCCTGACTTGGTGAAGAATCTCGCCACCGACCCTAACGACCCCACTTTGGTTAAGGCCATTGCTGATGCTGTTGAGGAGTCGAAGACGAGTCAGGACGATTTCATTTCATTATTTGTAAAGGCTTACAAGAAGAACAATCCAGGTAAGAACCTTTCGGGTTTGTTCACAGCCAAGTTGAATGACGCCAATGGTAAGAAAATTACCACATTAAGTTCTGATGCCGAGGTAGAGAAAGCACTTCGTGCTGAGGTTCAGAACGATGTAGATGCCTCTTTCAACGTGCTTCGCACCCGTATCGACCGTTTCGGAGTTGTTCAGCCCAATATTCAGAATCTTGAGGGACAGATTGGTCGTATCATGATTGAGTTGCCTGGTGTAAAAGAACCAGAGCGCGTGAGAAAACTGCTTCAGGGTAGTGCTAACCTTGAGTTCTGGGAGACTTACGACACCAAAGATGTGCTTCCTTATCTCTCTCAACTCAACAGCCGTCTGCGCCTTGAGCGTGGTGGTGAGGTGTCCGACACTGCCAGCGTTGACACCACCGCTGTAACTGCCGCTTCCGATACCACTGCGACCAAGAAGAGCATCAGTTCACAACTTAACAAAGACGTAGCCAAGTCTGACAAGGCTCCTGTTTCTAACGCAAAGGAGATTGCCGCCGCCAAGGCTGCCGACCCATTGTTCGCCATCCTCCAGCCAGCCCAGAACGGTTCTGGTTGTATGGTAGGTTATGCCGCTTCTCGCGACACAGCCGAAATCAATGCCATTCTCTCTTCAAAGATAGCCAAAGAAGTATTTCCTTCCGACTTACGTCTGCTTTGGGGTGTGAAATCGCTTGATGAGGCAGGTAAGATTTATGAACTTTATGCTATTCGCACCACCACCAGTGGTCAGGCACCTTTGACTGGTGACGTAGTGACAGAGTCTAAGGACGAGTTCGACAACTTCGGTCGTCCATGTGTAGGCATGAAGATGAACCCGACAGGTGCTCGTAAGTGGTCGGCTTTGACCGAGGCCAATGTGAACCATTGCATCGCCATCGTATTGGATGGTCTGGTGTATAGCGCACCAAACGTAAATAACAAGATTGATGGAGGTAGTTCTCAGATTTCAGGTAACTTCACTCCAGAGGAGACCAAGGACCTTGCTACTGTGCTGCAGTCTGGTAAGATGAAGGCTCCTGCTCACATCGTACAGGAAGAGAACGTAGGTCCTTCTCTCGGTGCCAAGTCTATCCGTCAGGGATTCATCTCGTTCATTGTGGCTTTCATCCTGCTGATGATTTACATGTGCTGCATGTACGGTATCCGTCCAGGTATGGTGGCCAACATGGCTTTGGTGCTCAACTTCTTCTTCACACTCGGTATCCTTACTTCCTTCAAGGCAGCTTTGACACTTTCTGGTATCGCCGGTATGGTGCTGACCTTGGGTATGGCTGTGGATGCTAACGTGCTGATTTACGAGCGCACCAAGGAAGAGTTACGTTCGGGCAAGAATGTGAAGAATGCTCTTGCCGCTGGTTACAGCAACGCTTTCTCCGCCATCTTCGACTCCAACTTGACCTCAATCATCACAGGTCTTATCCTCTTCTATTTCGGTACAGGTCCTATCAAGGGATTTGCCACCACCCTCATCATCGGTATCGTCTGCTCGTTCTTCACAGCAGTGTGGATTACTCGTATCGTGTTTGAGAGTCGCCTGAACAAGGGTAAGTGGGAAAACATGACTTTCACCACCAAGTTCTCTGAGAACATGATGAGAGGCACGAACTACAAGTTCATGAGCAGTTACAAGAAGTCATTCATGATTTTCGGTGCCGCTCTTGTGGTAAGTTTCATTTCCTTCGCCGTGCGTGGTTTGTCACAGTCTATTGACTTCACAGGTGGTCGTAATTTCGTGGTGCAGTTCGACAAGGAAGTGCAGCCTGAGGATGTGAGAGATGAATTCAACTCTAAATTCACCGATGCCAATACCCAGGTTATCGCCCTTGGTACCGACAACCGCACCCTGCGTATCACCACCAACTACGCCATCGACAACAATGACCCTGCCATGGACGCCCAGATTGAGAGCATCCTTTATCAGGTGCTTCACGACAAGCATTTGCTTGCCGAGGGTGTAACCGAGGCGAACTTCATCGACCGCGACAACCATGAAGGTGGATCCATCATCAGTAGTCAGAAGGTAGGTCCTTCCATCGCTAAGGACATCACCATCAGCGCTATCTGGTCTGTGATTCTCGCTTTGATAGCCATCTTCATCTACATCTTGATTCGTTTCCGCAACGTGGCTTTCTCTGTAGGTTCAGTAATCGCATTGACAATCGACACACTGCTTATCATCGGTGCCTACTCGCTCTGCTACGGTTGGATAGGATTCTCGTTGGAAATCGACCAAACATTCATTGGTGCTATCCTGACCGCTATCGGTTACTCCATCAACGACAAGGTGGTGATTTTCGACCGTATCCGTGAGTATCTGCGTCTCTATCCTAAGCGCGACCTCCAGCGTCAGTTCAACGATTCATTGAACAGCACTTTGGCTCGTACCATCAACACCTCTGTAAGTACGTTGATAGTGTTGCTCTGTATCTTCGTGCTTGGTGGTAGCAGCATCCGCAGTTTCGCATTCGCCATGATTCTCGGTGTATGTATCGGTACATGCTCATCGCTCTTCATCGCATCTCCTATCGCTTACCTCGTACTGGGTAAGAAAATCAAGGAGAACGACGAA
This sequence comes from uncultured Bacteroidales bacterium, assembly GCA_902773225.1. Taxonomy (GTDB): domain Bacteria; phylum Bacteroidota; class Bacteroidia; order Bacteroidales; family Bacteroidaceae; genus RUG11857. The sequence continues at coordinate 12,692 of CACYEC010000210.1, read as the reverse complement.
GTGGTAGATGAATCAGTATACAGTAAGTAATCATCATTTGCTTTCCATAGAAAGGGGGGACATTCCGACAAGGAGTGCTCCCTTTTTCCTTTTCCTGTCCAGACAGGATGATGATAGACTGAAACATCACCAGATGTTTTTATCTGCTGTTTTTTTTACCATCATTAGGAAATAAGTTGAAAAATCATGATTATTAGGTGAAAAGATTGTAAATTTGCAGTTTCAAAGGGTATTATATCCACTTCAGAATGACGAAACGAGAATAAAAACATAAAAAATGGACTACAATTTCAGAGACATTGAAAAGAAATGGCATCAGCGTTGGGTAGAACAGAAGACCTACCACGTTGAGGAAGACAAAACGAAGAAGAAATTTTATGTGTTGAATATGTTCCCCTATCCATCGGGAGCAGGTTTACATGTGGGTCACCCTCTGGGCTACATTGCCAGTGACATCTATGCACGCTACAAGCGTTTGCAGGGTTTTAACGTGCTTAATCCGATGGGTTATGACGCATACGGACTTCCCGCTGAGCAATACGCCATCCAGACAGGACAACACCCCGAGATTACCACTGTGGCTAACATCAACCACTACCGTGAGCAACTCGACAAGATTGGTTTCTGCTTCGACTGGGACCGTGAGGTGCGTACTTGTGACCCCTCATATTACCATTGGACGCAGTGGGCTTTCCAACTCATGTTCAACAGTTACTACGATACCGCCCTTAATAAGGCACAACCCATCCAACAACTGATAGCACATTTGGAGCAAAAAGGTACAGAAGGCCTAAATGCTTGGGCTACTGAGGAACTCTCCTTCACTGCCGACGAATGGAAGCAGAAAGATGAGAAGGAGAAGAGCGAATTGCTGATGAACTACCGTATCGCCTACTTGGGCGAGACGATGGTGAACTGGTGCCCTGAATTGGGTACTGTTTTGGCCAACGACGAGGTAGTGGAAGGAGTGAGCATCCGTGGTGGATATCCTGTGGTGCAGAAGAAGATGCGCCAGTGGTGCCTTCGCGTCAGTGCCTATTCTCAGCGTCTGCTCGACGGTCTGGAAACCATCGATTGGACTGACTCACTGAAGGAGACTCAGCGCAACTGGATAGGTCGCAGTGAAGGAGCCGAGGTGGTGTTCAAGGTGAAGGACAGCGACAAACAGTTCACTATCTTCACCACCCGTGCCGACACGATGTTTGGTGTCACCTTCATGGTGCTGGCTCCAGAGAGCGAGTTGGTGAACGAACTCACCACACCGGAGCAAAAAGCCGTAGTCGAAGCTTACGTTGAGGAAACCAAAAAACGCACTGAGCGCGAGCGCATGATAGACAAGAAGGTGACAGGCGTGTTCACGGGCAGTTATGCCATCAACCCTTTCACAGGTGAGTCCAACCCTATTTGGGTGAGCGATTACGTGCTTGCTGGCTATGGCACAGGTGCCATCATGGCAGTGCCAGCCCACGACAGCCGTGATTATACCTTTGCCAAGCATTTCGGTCTGCCCATCATCCCGTTGATTGAGGGTTGTGACATCAGTGAGGAGAGTTACGATGCCAAGGAAGGTATCGTGTGCAATTCGCCTCGTGCTGATGTCAAGCCATATATTGACTTCTCGCTCAACGGCTTGACCGTGAAGGAAGCCATTGCCGCCACTAAGGATTATGTGGAGAAGCATGGCATTGGCCATGTGAAGGTAAACTACCGTCTGCGCGACGCTATCTTCAGCCGTCAGCGTTATTGGGGAGAGCCTTTCCCCGTGTATTACAAGAACGGTGTGCCACAGATGATACCTACTGAGTGTCTCCCACTGCTCCTTCCCGAGGTTGATCATTTCCTCCCCACCGCTACAGGGGAGCCTCCCCTTGGTCATGCCAAGAAATGGGCTTGGGATGAAGAAAAGAAACTGGTGGTTGACAACAGCCTGATTGACAACAAGACGGTCTTCCCCATTGACCTCTACACCATGCCTGGTTTCGCTGGTTCCAGTGCTTACTACCTCCGTTATATGGATCCCAAGAACGACACTTGTCTTGTAAGTAAGGAAGCAGACGAGTACTGGCAGAATGTCGACCTCTATGTGGGTGGTACAGAACATGCCACAGGCCACTTGATTTACAGTCGTTTCTGGAACAAATTTTTGTATGACTACGGGTACAGTGTGAAAGAAGAGCCCTTCCAGAAACTCATCAACCAAGGTATGATTCAAGGCAGGAGCAACTTCGTCTATCGTGTGAAGGACACCAATACCTTCGTCAGTCTGGGTTTGAGCAAGGACTATGACGTGACACCTATCCATGTGGATGTGAACATCGTAAGCAACGATGTCCTGGATATCGAAGCCTTCAAGAACTGGCGTCCAGAGTATCAGAATGCTGAGTTCATCCTTGAGGACGGCAAGTATGTCTGCGGTTTTGCTGTGGAGAAGATGTCGAAATCGATGTTCAATGTGGTGAACCCCGACATGGTGGTGGAGAAGTATGGTGCTGACACATTGCGTTTGTACGAGATGTTCCTCGGTCCTGTGGAACAGAGCAAACCATGGGACACCAACGGCATTGACGGTTGTCACCGTTTCCTCCGCAAGTTGTGGAACATCTATTTCGACAAGGACGGCAACCTCATCACAGAGGATGCAGAACCCAGCAAGGAAGAACTCAAATCAATTCATAAGTTGATTAAGAAGGTCACCACCGACATTGAAAATTTCTCTTACAATACGTCAGTGAGTGCTTTCATGATTTGCCTGAACGAACTCAATCAGTTGAAGAGCCATAACAAGACTGTGCTTGAGACATTCGCCGTGCTTCTTGCTCCTTTTACTCCCCATCTTTCAGAAGAGTTGTGGGAAGCCCTTGGTCACACTACGACAGTTTGCGATGCCCAATGGCCTGAATACAACGAGAGTTACCTGAAAGAGGACATGGTGAAGATGATGATTAGTTTCAACGGCAAGGCCCGTTTCCCAATGGAGTTCGCCGTTGACGCCGACAGTGCCACAATAGAAAAACTGGCTTTGGAGTCGGAACAGACGAAGAAGTATCTGGAGGGCTTCACTGTCGTGAAGGTTATTGTGGTGCCGAAGCGCATCGTCAACATCGTACTGAAGAAATAATATTGTAGGGTAGGGGCGCCCCCGTCGTTGATAGAGCCAGACACGACAGGTGGCGTCCCTACAATCTGAAAAATACCTTTATAGATTAAAACTCTCCATTATGCCTTAGTGTGGCAGGGAGTAGATTCAATATTGAAAAACGAACAAATACAATGAAAGTAGGTAAGATAAAGACCCCGAATATACCGAAGTTGAGCGTGTTCAGTGAGTTGAAGGAATATTTCTTCATCACTGTGGGTTTGATGATTTACGCCTTTGCAGTGACTTGTTTCATGCTTCCGTACCAAATCACCACGGGTGGTGTGACTGGTGTGTCAATTATCATCTATTTCGCCACGGGGTTGGAGATACAGAACACCTATTTCTTCATCAATGCAGTGCTGTTGATTCTTGCCATCAAGATTATCGGCTGGAAATTCTGCATTCGTACGATTTTCGCTGTTTTCACCTTGACTTTCTTCCTGTGGTTGTTCCAGCGTTTCTTCCAGGATGCCGACGGTCACCTGCCTCAAATAGTAGGCGACCAGGCTTTCATGGCTTGTGTGATAGGTGCTTTGCTTGAGGGTTTCGCTTTGTCGATATGCTTTCTCAACAGCGGTAGCACAGGTGGTACGGATATCATTGCCGCAGTGGTGAACAAGTACAAGGATGTATCTCTTGGCAACATGATGATGATTATGGACTTCATCATCATCACTTCCTGCTATTTCGTGTTCCACGATTGGTATAGGGTAGTGTTTGGATTCGCCACGCTGATTATATCGAGTGTGACTCTCGATTATGTGATGAACCGCCGACGTCAGTCTGTTCTGTTCTTCATCATCAGCGAGGAGTATGAGAAAATAGCCGATGCCATCAACGCTGGTGGCCGTGGCGTTACGGTGCTTGATGCCAAGGGATGGTACACGAAGAACCATCGTCCTGTACTCATGGTGCTGGCCAAGAAGCGTGAGTCGTTGAACATCTTCCGCGTCATCAGACTCATCGACCAACATGCCTTTGTGAGCATGAGTAATGTGTCGGGTGTATTTGGCGAGGGATTCGACAAATTCAAGGGAAAATAGCATTCCATTTCTTACGAAATGTCGAAACGTCATTTCGGCTTAAGCCTATGAGAGAATCTTAAGTTTCATATAATCAACAAAGACCAGGATGAAGACATTAGTATTCGCCACCAACAATAAGAACAAGTTACAGGAAGTTCGCCAGATACTGGGCGATAGGTTCGAAATCAAAGGTTTGTCCGACATTGGTTGTGATGTTGACATCCCCGAGACATCAGCCACTCTTGAAGGCAATGCGATGCAGAAGGCCAAGTTTGTGAAGGAACATTACGGACTGGACTGTTTCGCCGATGATACAGGTTTGGAATGCCGTGCGTTAGACGGTGCCCCAGGCATCCGCAGTGCCCGTTACGCTGGTGAGAACCACGATTCCGAAGCCAATATGCGTAAGTTGCTGGAGAATTTGCAAGAAAAAAGTGACCGCAGCGCACAATTCCGGACCGTTATTGCGTTATTATATCAAGGCGAGGAGCATCTCTTCGAGGGTGTGGTTCGTGGCAACATTATCACCGAGCATAAGGGAACACATGGATTCGGCTACGACCCGATATTTGTTCCTGAGGGCTATGACACCACTTTTGCGGAGATGTCAGCGGAAGAGAAGAACAGCATCAGTCACCGTGGCAGGGCTGTTGCCAAACTCGCTGGTTTTCTGGCTGGCAAATAAGTATGGAACTGTCATTTTGCCTTTAAGGCCACAGAATTCCTGATTTGTAGAAAGAGATTCAAAACGAAATTTTAATTGTCATATATATGCGAAGATACCTTTTCTTACTCATGTCGGCAGTGTTGAGCCTCAGTGCTTTGGCCGATGACGGCAATGGCCGCTGGACAGTTTATTCCTCCTACCACAATGCCACCAAGTGTGTATGTGTGGGTAGCAAGGTTTATGTCCTGAGTTATGGCGGTTTGTTTTCTTACGACAGCGAGGACAGCAGTGTGGAAACCTATACACGTGCTAACGTGCTAAGTGACAATTCCATCGCCGACATTGTCTATTGCCGAAGCGCGAAAGAGTTGGTGATAGTATATGACAACGGCAATATAGACCTGATGACGGATGACGGTGATGTATATAACATCACTGACTTAAAACTCAAGACCTTGAGCGATAAGTCAATCAATGACCTGTATGTGGAAGGTGGTATCGTGTATTTCTCTTTGGGCAGTGGCATCATGTTGCTGGATGTGGAGAAACGCTTGGTCCGTAACTTCTACAATCTGGGCAACCATGTGAACAGTGTGTTGATAGAGGACGGAATATTGTATGCCGCGACCAAGTCGGGTGTTTTCAAGGGCAAGGTGTCCGACAATCTGCTCGATGCATCCAACTGGTCGAAAATCAGTACTTTGAATCTCACCAAACTCATCTCTTTCTCAGGCTCCATTTATGCCATCAGTGGCAGTGGTCTGTTGAAGATAGGCGACAAGGAGACCTTCAAGGGTGTGTCGGTGGTGAGCAAGCCCATCTATTCTTCTTGGAACATCATCGATGGCACGCTTTATCTTTTCCGTGGTACGGCAATGACTTCCATCAACAATGCTGAAGAGGTGACAGAGTACACCGACAGCATCAGTTATTTGGAGAAGTCGGGCGACAAGTACTGGGGCGCATGTGGTGTGAATGGATTGCGTGGTTATTCAGTGAGTGGTGACAAGTTGAGTGTAACGGTAGGCAGTATCATCCCCGAGAGTCCTATTCGCAATTACGCTACCTTCCTACGGATGGAGGACAACGGACGTTTGCTCATCGCCGGTGGTATCTTCAGTTTCAACGGCCAGAGTTTCCCAGGCACCTTGATGAAGTACGAGGATGGAAAGTTCACTTGTTTCGATGAGGAAGGGCCACTCAGTCTTGTTGGCAGCCAGTGTTATCGCGACATTACCGATGTGGTTCAGGATCCAGAAGACCCAGAGCACCATTTCTGCGGTTCGGTGGTTGATGGTATCTACGAGTTCAAGAACTATAAACTTGTGGGTCACTATGACCACAGTAACAGCCCTTTGGCGACCATCTTGCCCAACGATGCCCATCCTGAGCGCTTTGTGCGAGTGACTGGCGTGGAGTACGACAGCCATCACAATTTATGGATGCTGAACAACGAAACCGACACACTTGTACGTGTACTAAAGAACGACGGTCGTTGGAGTGCATTGTATTACGATGAGATTGCAGACAACCCCTCCATGGACTATATCCTTTTCGACAACAGGGGATGGGCATGGATTAACAGTCGCCGACGCACGAACAATGGATATTTGGCAGGTGTATTCTGTATCAACACCAATGGTAACCTCAACAGCACAAAAGGACACGAACGTCGTTTGCTGACAGAGTTCACCAACCAGGACAACACCACTTACACGGTTGACCTTGTCACTTGTATCACACAGGACCTCAATGGCACAATGTGGTTCGGTACTGACAAAGGACTTTTCATGAACAGCCATCCAGAGACATTCTTCAGCGACGATTTCCGTTTCTACCAAGTGAAGGTACCTCGCAACGATGGCAGTGGTCTTGCCGATTATCTGCTCACCAATGTGAGCATCAATTGCGTGACCATTGACGGAGGCAACCGCAAGTGGATAGGCACGTCAGGCAATGGTGTATATCTCATAAGCGCCGACGGGTTGGAGCAACTGGCTCATTTCACTACAGAGAACAGTCCGCTCATCAGCGACAATGTCAGCGATATTGCCATCAATGGTGAGACTGGCGAAGTGTTCTTTGCCACCGAGAATCTCGGTCTCGTTTCATATATCAGCGATGCCACCGACCCAGTGGATAAGATGGACCGCGACAACATTAAGATTTATCCCAATCCTGTCCGTCCCGACTATAATGGCAGAATCAGTATAACAGGTCTGTCGTACGACAGCAACGTGAAGATTGTGAATGCCGCAGGCCGTCTCATCCATGAGGGTACATCCTCCGGCGGTCAGTATAGTTGGAACTTGAAGAACAAAGCAGGTAAGCGTTGTGGTAGCGGAGTCTATTTCGTGCTGGCCACCAATTCCGAAGGTAAGAACGGCGTGGCACAGAAATTCGTGATTATCAAGTAGTGTAGGGTTATTCCTCTTTTCCATGAAAGCAGTTGTCGTACAACACGAAATCAGATGGAATGAACTGGAGTGGAACCTCCAGCAAATCTCTTCGCTTATGGACAGGCAGACAGGAGCCGACCTTTATGTGCTGTCGGAAACCTTTGGCACCGGTTTTCTGGCTGAGGGTTCCTCATCGCAGGCTGATGTTCAGTCGGGTAGGATTCTCAGTTGGATGCGAGAGCAGGCACATCGTCTCGATGCCGCCATCGCTGGCAGTGTGGTGACAGCCGATGAGAAGGGGTTCATGCGCAACCGCCTCTATTTCGTCCGTCCTGACGGCACTTTTGACCATTACGACAAGCGTCATCTCTTCAGTTTCGCAGGTGAGTCGGACGAGTATGTGGCAGGCGAACGCAGGGTTGTGACTCAGTGGCGTGGTGTTCGTTTCTTGTTGCAGGTGTGCTACGACCTTCGCTTTCCTGTCTTCAGTCGTAATCGTGGTGACTATGATGCCATCATCTATGTTGCCAACTGGCCCGTTCGTCGCCGTGAAGTATGGCAGATTTTGCTCAAGGCGCGCGCTATCGAGAACCAATGTTATGTGATAGGTGTGAATCGGGTAGGAAGCGACAAGAAATGCGATTATCTGGGTGACTCTGTGATAGTCGATGCCTATGGTCGTGTCATTGCCTCATGTGCAAGTGGTTTGGTTGAAGTGTCGTCGGCAGAACTCGATATGGGTGCATTAGTTGCGTTTCGTCAGAAATTTCCCGTTTTGGCGGATGCGGACGATTTTCATGTCAACAATCAGTGATAAAGGCTAAAAGAGAAGAAAAAATTCGGTTTAGTTGAAAAAAATACTTGCAAATTCTTGTTTTTGAATTTTTTATCGTTATATTTGCATTGAAATTCTGCTGAAGACCTGTTTCCGTCGTAAGAACAAAAGGTTAGGCAGTATGACAAACCTACTTACAGAATCAACACACATTCTTTATTAACCAAAAATAAAACAATATCAAGATGGCTTACAAAATTATTGACATTGAGGGAATAGGCGAGGCTTATGCACCGAAACTGATTGCCGCAGGCATCGTCAAAGTGTCGGACCTCCTTGACAAGTGCGCCGCTCCCGCTGGCCGAAAGGCTCTCGCAGAGGAGACAGGTATCTCTGAGAAACTCATCCTGACATGGACCAACCATGCGGACCTCTTCCGCATCAAGGGAGTTGGTCCACAGTTCGCAGAACTGCTTGAGGCAGCAGGTGTCGATACAGTGAAGGAATTGCAGCACCGTGTTCCAGCCAACCTGACCGCTAAACTTGAGGAAATCAACGAGCAGAAGCATCTTGTCAGGAGAGTACCTGCCCTCAAGGAGGTGGAGAAAATGGTGGCTCAGGCCAAGGAACTTCCCCCCAAGATGACCTATTAATCCCCCTCTATGATGAATCGTCATTACCCTCGCTCCCTAAAAGGAACGAGGGTTCTTTTTTGCCTTTTTATTGATGCTGACTTGAAAGAAATCATCTATTTGTTACTTGGTTTCATGATTTTGTTGTATCTTTGAACCATGGAGTTGAAAACACTTTGGTTGATAGTCTTTTGGTTTCTCTCTTGCCCTTTATTTGCAACGAGGAGTGTGCCATTTGTCGATACCGCATGGGTCGATACCCTTGTTGATTCGATCCCTGTGAAGAAGGTTTCAAGATTGAATCGCACTTTCAATTGGCTGATGGACAAGTTGGTACGTTATGATGTGAGCAAGGTCGATACTAATTATGTCAATGTGCCAAACAAACATTGGTCCGTGGTGTTGAGTTCTTATCATGCAGGCCTGGATCTCAACATCAAAACACCTAATATAGAGGCTTCTGAGATGCTGAGCCAGACCCTTGGCGGAGTGATACCAGTGGGTTATGATATGGGTAAGTTGGAACTGGATGCGCATTCAGGTTTGAAAAGCCAGGTGGGAATCAATATAGGATATGATTGTGCCTCTATTGGTTATACTTTCAATGTTGCCAATGGTTTCAGCGTTGACCTCTCCCTTGGTCTCGACATGGGCAGTTTTGGTTTTGAGGGTCGTTTTCACCGAACGAAGCGTATGAAGGGAAAAATCAGGCTCGAGGGACGTGAGCAACTCGAACAGCGATTTCATGAGTATGCCATGGGTTTGAGTGATGAAGAACGGGCGTTAGTCCTTCCTCAACTTCATCAGGCACAACAAACCTTGAATGAACTGGGAAGTATTGACAGAGGTGACCTTGATGTCAGTTCTTATCTTTTGAATTTGTATTATGTGTTCTCGCCTCGGCGTTATAGTTATCGTGCAGCCTTCAAGACCGACATGATACAACGTCGTTCTGCTGGTTCATGGCAACTCAGTGGCATCGTGTTCCGCTCCCGTGTGAAACTGCATAAGGAGATTATGGTTCAGACCATGCAGGGCTTGAACCAGTTCTCTTCCACGATGTTCGCACTCGGTGGCGGATATGGATACAACCACGTCACCGATGAAGGGCGCCTGATGCTTCATGGTTCGCTGATGCCCATGCTCATGATAGCCTTGAAAGGCAATGTGAAGTCGCGTAATGCGATGACAGACGAACAGCAGGACTATCTGGACCGTGTTTCAGACCAGTATTTGGGCGGAACCCGTAATGTGTCGTTAACAGGTGTGGCCAGGGCTTCAGCCAACTATAACATCAGCCGTAATTTCATGTTTGGACTCGATGGTGTTTTCAATCTCATCCGTTTGGGTCACAAGCCTAATTACCAGATGCTCGCCGATGACTGGGTAATCCATACCTATATAGGTGTAAGATTTTGAGCAATAATCTATGATGAAATAAAAATAGTGTGATAATTTGATTATTTTTGCACAAAAAGAAGAAAAATGTGTGAGTAATGATGTGGTTTATAATTTCTTTTTTGTATTTTTGCACAGATTCTTTGAAAGAATGCAAAAAAAGACTAACCATCAAAAAGCACATATATAACTAATGGACCAGACTAAAGGCTTATGTTCCTACATCAAGGAGAATATCATCCGCCGTTGGGATGAGAATGCGTTTACCGATTATGGTGGTGCTACGCTGAGATGCCATGATGTAGCGCGCAAGATAGAGAAACTGCATATCATGTACGAGAACTGTGGCATTCGTCCTGGCGACAAGATAGCCCTTTGTGGTCGAAACAGTTCTCATTGGGGTGTGGCTTTCTTCTCCATCCTTACTTACGGTGCGGTAGCTGTGCCGATACTCCATGAGTTCAAATCGGAACAAATCCACAATATTATCAACCACAGTGGTTCGTTGCTGTTGTTTTTGAGCGACAACATGCTGAAGTCGGTTGATTTGAACGAGATACCAGGTGTGCAAGGTATCATCCAGTTCTCCGATTTCTCATTGATAGAAAGCCGAAGTGAACAGTTGACTTATGCCCGTGAGCACCTCAACGAACTTTATGGCAAGAAGTATCCCAAGTTTTTCCGTCCTGAGCATGTCAATTATCACGATGACCATCCCGATGAACTCGCCATCATCAACTACACCAGTGGTACTACAGGCCATTCCAAGGGTGTGATGATTCCTTACAGGGCTATTGTGGGCAACCTTTCTTTCTGTATCAGGGTGATAGGACCTAAGTTGCCAAAAGGTTCCAACATGCTCAACATGCTTCCGTTGGCACATATGTATGGACTGTTAGTGGAACTTATCTTCGCTTTCTGCAATGGTTGTCATGTGCATTTCCTCACCCGTGTTCCTTCACCCTCGACATTGGCCCAGGCTTTCAAGGATGTTCGTCCAGCGATTATCATCGCTGTGCCACTGATTATCGAGAAGATGGTTCGCACGAAAGTCTTTCCGAAGGTTCAGACCAACTTGATGCGCTTGTTGCTCAACATGCCAGTTGTGAGCCGCAAAGTGAAGCAGAAGATTTACGAGCAGGTGATGGCTGCTTTTGGTGGCAAGATTTACGAGGTTATTGTGGGTGGAGCCCCATTCAACCAGGAGGTTGAGTCGTTCCTCCGCAGTATAGGTTTCCCCATTTCCGTGGGATATGGTGTTACGGAGTGCGCTCCTCTGATTTCCTTCAGCGACTATATGGATAATTTGCCAGGCTCTTGTGGTCAGCCAGTTGACGGTATGGAGGTGAAGATATTAAAATCCAATCCTGGTGATGAGAACGGCGAGATACTGACTCGCGGTCAGAACGTGATGCTCGGTTACTACAAGGACGAGGAAGCCACAGCACAGGCCATCGATAGTGAGGGTTGGTATCATACGGGCGACCTCGGCACGATGATTTCCAGTGGTCACATCTTCATCCGTGGCCGTTTGAAGAACATGCTTTTGTCTTCCAATGGACAGAACGTCTATCCCGAGGAAATCGAGGACAAGTTGGGTGGCATGCCTTTAGTGGGCGACTGTTTAGTGGTTCAGCGCGGTGAGAAGTTCGTGGCTTTGGTATATCCTGATATGGATGCCGTGAAGTCGATGTCGTTCACCGAAGCGGATGTGAGTAAGGTGATGAACCAGAACATGAAGCATCTCAATCAGATACTTCCAGCCTACAGCAAGGTGTCGTCCATCGAACTGCGAGAGGAACCATTTGAGAAGACCCCGAAGAAGAGCATCAAAAGATTCCTCTACAGTTGAGGATTTGAATTACCCCCCTTTGAGTTCCAGCCCTGCAGATAATCCAATGCTTATCTACAGGGCTGGTTGCATGATTTCATTCAGAATGGGATATCCCATTAGGAATGTGAATTCATTTAGTTGGCGTTATTCAGTGTAAACAACGGATTAGTGTTGGTATTCGTTGTACGACACGTTTTCTGGTAGCCACTTGTCTTTGGGTTGAGGCGACTCAGCAGGATAACCGATGATGATGGCACAGAGGGGAATGATGGTGTCGGGCAGTTTGAGTAGTTCGCTCATTGCTTTCACACGGTCTTCCCCAGGATAAAGTCCAGTCCAGACGGCTCCAAGCCCAAGTCCATGTGCAGCCAGCAGAATATTCTCTGTGGCAGCAGAGCAGTCCTGAATCCGTGAATTCGACGAAAATAAATCATAGGAAAAGAGGGACTGACTACAAGATAATTCCGAAAAAAAGTTTACTTTTGCACTGAGATTACGGGTATGCGTCGTTTGCGTCTGACATAGCCTGTTCGGATCATTCAGATTATTCGGTTTTTCAGACTACTCGGACTCAATATTCGACATTCCTCCCAAAGCAATTCTCTGACCATAGATTTGGAATAACAAACAGATAAACGATAGATAAGACATGTCATTACAATGTGGAATTGTGGGTTTGCCCAATGTGGGTAAATCTACCTTGTTCAATTGCCTTTCGAATGCAAAGGCACAAGCAGCCAATTTTCCTTTTTGCACCATAGAACCCAACGTGGGTGTCATCACCGTTCCTGATGAACGTCTCACCAAACTCGCCGAACTGGTT
>CACYEC010000209.1 GCA_902773225.1 uncultured Bacteroidales bacterium | reverse complement strand
GCACATTCATATCAGCGCCACGACACTCAAGCGTGTATGGGGCTATGTGACCACCGAAAGCGAACCACGCCGCAGAACACTCGACACTCTAGCGAGATTCGTAGGCTACAACAGCTTCGACCACTTCTGCCAAACAAAACACGACGGAGATGTTGAAGCCAGTAACCCTATCCTTTCCAGGAATATCAACGTGGAGAAAGACCTCTCCATCGACGATACTATCACCCTGTTCTGGAACCCTGATCGTAAATGTACAGTGAGGTACCTAGGAGACAACCACTTCGTCGTGGTGGAATCAGAGAACACTCGTCTTATCAAAGGAGCCACCTTTCAGTGTAGTCTCATCATCGAGGGGGAGCAGCTCTACCTCAACAATCTCATTCTCAACGATCAGCAGCCCATCGCATACGTATGCGGTAAGAAAGGCGGCATCCGCTACCAGTTCCACAAACACGCATAATATTCAATTCTCCATTTTCAATTTAACAAGTGTCTTCATCCATTTCAGAAATCATTACCGCCGACTACGAGGGTGTTTCACGTGCCTTCACCGAGATCACTCCATTACCGTCCAAGGGCTATTGCGACCTCTTCAAGGCCAAGCGCTACGGACGGTGGTTCCTGCTGAAATGCCTCAAGCAGCAACACCATAGCGATCCCACCTACCAACAGCTGCTTAGAAAAGAAATGGAGGTGCTTATGTCTATGCAGCACCATGCCATTATACAGGCATACGGAATGGAGATGATTAAGTTGTCTGAAAGCGACAAACGCACATGCATCATTGCCGAATGGATCGATGGTTCTACCCTCGCCGACTTCCTCAAGAAAAAGCCCGATCAAGCTACACGTCGAAGGATCGCCGATGAACTTGTAGATGCCGTGGCCTACATACACCAGCAGCAGATTGTACACCGTGACCTCAAGCCATCGAACATCATGGTAACACATAACGGCTGTAACGTAAAGGTCATCGATTTCGGACTGGCCGACACCGACAGTCATGCCATCCTAAAACAGCCTGCAGGAACGCTGAAATACATGGCTCCTGAACAAGCCAACACGGCTGCGCCTAATACCCGCAACGATATCTATTCATTAGGAATCATCCTTCAGGAACTACAACTTGGTGGAAGAAACTACCGACGGATTATTGACCGATGCCTCAAACCCATTGAACGCAGATATCCCAACGCTGAGGCCTTGAAGAAAGACCTTATCAAAGCGAGACAAAACAACTGGCGCACAATGGCTTTGGTTATACTGGCACTTGTGGCGCTCGCTGCGGTATTCCTACTCATCAGAGGACTCCGTCAGCGTGCTCAACAACTGGAACAAGAGGCGGTACAGATGACCATCAGAATGAAGATTCTCAACCACGAGCTAATTGAATTCGAAGATCCTAACGTGGCACAGATATGCGTCAGTCAGTGGGATACCGATCATGACGGATATCTCAGTTTTGCAGAAGCACAGGCCGTAACCGATCTCGGCAATGTCTTCACGAACGATGCACTGATCACCTCCTTCAACGAACTAAAATACTTCACCAGCCTTACCAATATCGCAGCTGATGCTTTCCACAATTGTCACAGTCTCGAAACCATCACGCTACCCAATACTATCCGCTTTATACGAAAGAGCGCCTTCCGTCACACGGGCCTCCGCTCCTTTACCTTTCCTGCCACTGTAGCTGGCGTCGGCGACAGCATTCTCAACGATTGTCCATCACTCGAGACCGTCATTTTCGAGTCGGTGCCGCCCAACATCAACGAAGGCTCAAAACACCTGCAGAACTGTCCGATGCTAACCACCGTTTTCATTCCACAACACGCTTTCCACAAGAGACTCTATAAACACTCATGGGTAGAGGTTTCACATCTCATGACCGACCATATACTCTTCCAAGACCCCGTTGTGGAAGGAATATGCCTCGACCATTGGGATGTCAATCACGACCGACAGCTGTCCATCAGCGAAGCCCAGGCGGTGACCGAACTGGGCACGGCCTTCACCCGCAATCCACTGATACGCCATTTCCCGGAACTGCGGTTCTTCACGGGACTGCAGACCATCGATGTCAGTGCCTTCGATGAGTGTACAGCCTTGGAAACGATTATTCTTCCTATCACCATTAAAACCATCGGAGACAGGGCTTTTGGCACATGTACTAAACTGGAGTACATCGAACTGCCGCATCACTTGGAAAAGATTGGCAGTTATGCTTTCACTGATGCTGCTCTCCGCAGTATCTACCTCCCCAACAACGTTAGTGAATTAGCACTACATGTGTTTTCTTGTTGTAAACAGCTTACTAACGTCACTGTCAGCCCCAACAACCCCATTTACGACAGTCGCGACAACTGCAACGCCATCATTCACACCGCAACCAACACCATGGTAAGCGGAGGCGTTACAGCCACCGTCCCCGCCAGCGTTACAGACTTCTCTGATGATGCCCTTGTCGGTACACGCCGTGTAAGCTTCACTATACCGCCGCAAATCCATCACATCGGTCACTGGAGCCTCAATTTCCAACGTATAAGTTACATTTATTGTCAGTCGCCCGTGCCTCCCACCTACGACTCACAAAACGGCTCCAATGTGATGTTCATCTATCATGACGACCAACCCAAAGACCCTATCATCTATGTTCCCTATGGCTCACTCGAAGCCTACCGCGAAGCAGAGGGCTGGAGCTACTATGCCGAATCCATCGTGGAATACCCTGCACCGCCAGCACCCTACTCCACCCTCTTTACTCCCGTATTCCTCACCCTACCTGACCCAGTTCAACACACTTGGCACTGAGCCAATATGATACTCTGTTAGGGTCAGAATTTTCAAAAACACTGCCATTTCTGTCATTACTGTGGAAAATACTACAATTTGGACCACTTTGAACCACTTATTATTGCCCACATATCAATATTTATGTATATTTTTGCCATTGTAAATAAAAAAGTCGGCTCACGATGGAACAAGTTTCGAAAAAAAAGCTTATCTTTGCAGTAGTGTTGATTGAATAATCATCCCTTCGAGGGAAGCTATCAAACTTTGACCCGCCAGAGAATCTGCAAATTCAAGGTGAATGGGTAAGAAGTTGAGAAGCTGTTCCTCCTGTTATAGTATACGTAGAGTCATTACCCCGCGGTAATGCCCTATTGTACATAAACAGGTGTGAGCCGATTTCCATTCTTACATTCACGGGTATTGCAGAACCTTCTGGCTAAGCGTGGCAAGGAGGTTCACACCTCT
>CACYEC010000208.1 GCA_902773225.1 uncultured Bacteroidales bacterium | reverse complement strand
CCAATTCATCATTTTCGCATATAGGCATGATTAAAAGAGCAACGATAGACAATAGAACTACATAATCTTTCTCATTGATGGCAAGATTTGCTATGTGATTAATCTTTTTCTGTAAGTCTTCCAAATCTTTATTACCATCTGTAGTATACCAAAACTTCCTAACGAAATCATTGCGAATAAAAGCATCATCAAATGATGTTGCTCCTCTTCCAGTTGCAATTTCCACATCAATGTCTTTAGCAAAATAAATAAGATCCCGCATGGAAATGTGAAGGATAACTCTATCACCGAGTTCTCTTTCAAAGTAATATTTGTAAATCAGGTTACTCCAACTCTTTATATTCATAATGCCAATACTATCGCTTAAGTTTCAGTTAATCCGATTATTATACTTTCTTCTCAGAGCCATCCCTAAGGGTACAAGCTCGATTTAAGCTACTCCTACGCTTGGCCCTTCCTCCAGCTACTACCTTCCTAAGAACACGTGGTCACGATGATAAGCCAAGAAATCGCGTTTAGGTGCATAGTCCTTCGGAACTTGTATCTTCTGACCTGCAATACTCCCAAAATGTTTGTTGTAGTACTCTTCGGTCTTGTGCTCCTGCAGGGTAGATGAGAGTATGACGCTATAGTCGTCCGGTGAAAACGTTATCAATCCCTGATCAAAGGCTTTATCGTATAATGCAGATAGGCAGATACCATTGCAGGGGTTAAGACGGTCTAGCTTATGTGCTTTCTCCGCCCAGGGGATTATATGACTAGCCAGCAACAGTTGCGGAATATCTATACCAGTCAAGGCACAACGACCACCGTAGTTTGTCAGTATCATTCTGCGGAAGTAGTCTTGTCCCTTCCTGCGTTTCGATTCTGAAGTGATGTCTTCGCCTTCTTTTGTCAGGTTAAAATGGCCAATCAGCTTTGTGGAAATACTTCGAGGGTCGGCCTCCTGAGCCACTATCCTGTCTGCCTCATAGACATCCTGCATATATTGGGCATACTTCTTCAGACTCTTCAGAGCAGCAGAACAAAAACTTTTAAGCGGATAGCTTCGTTGGTTGGGCTTTCCGTAATCGTCGAAGATGTTTTGCTGTTGGAGCTTCATCTTTTTCACCTCATCATTAACTAGATGTAGTATGGTTTCTATGACCGCAGTATCGGTGACTTCATAGAGTGACTGTCCGTGAAGGTCTATTACATCTTGGTACGGCAACACCTCATCCAGGATTTGTATGGCACGGGCATAGCTGTCTGCCTTACCGGAATTCTCTGGCGAAAGCCTGGTGTTAAAATCTATAAAACCTTTCCTATCCATGTCGTTATTGCTTCATTATTGTTGTTACATTTATTTGGTTCTGCTCTCAGCCATCTCTATCCTCGGCCTATCTTACGCCTACGCAACTCCTTTGCTATGGTTCTGTATCCCTGGCGGGGATGATTGTTATCAGTTAAAAGGTAGCTTCTTAAACGGTTACTTCTTTTCTATCCTCAACAATTCGTTTATATCGACTTCGAGGAGTTCTGCTATCTTTACGAATGTCTCCATTGGCGGCTGGCAGGCATTGGTGCACCATTTACTCACAGTGGTAGGCGCACAGCCTAACTGCTCGGATAACCACTTGTTGGTTCTCTTCTTGTCTGCGAGAACCACTTTGATTCTATTTTCCATTCTTATTCAGATGAGTTGAACCTTATTATAATAATACATGTGCAAAATTAAATATTTTTCCACGAAACAAAGAAGAAAAATCAAATTTTTTGTAAAATACAAGCAATTTTATGTCTTATTCTTCACTTTTACACCTTAATAGTTACCAATTTCTTGTCGCTAATTATCACTTCTAACAAACATTCCACTATATTCTACAACTGTATTTCTATTTTGCCACTTCTACATACCAACAGACTAAATCGAAAATGTTGCAAGAAAATTGCGATTTGTTAAGTTTGATATCTACCTAACTTGAGAACCACAATTTTCCATTCAAAATGACCGATTGACATGACATTTCATATAGAATTCGCTTAGGAATCAAAGATTTTCATTGATTCTTACTTTTCTTTGCGAAATTATATGTACCTTTGTGTTCAAAAATTGACAATTCTCGATAGGAAAAGTCTGGTTTTGTGTCAAACATTTATCAAGAAAGTTAGCACATTTCATGTATAGTCAATCATTCACACCGAAAGCGTTATTTACTTGTACAACTCAGTCCGAGAGAAGAAATTCCGGATTGAGTAAGGATGAATATATAGAGAGCATTGCGAGGACAATTGGAATATCGCTGACAGATGGAACGTATGCCTTTGAGATTAAGAAGGTGGATGATATGTACATGAATAATCAACCGACAGAAGAACGTAGGTCGTGTCAAGACCTTATACTGCGTAAGCTTTATCGGAATATCCGCCGTATATATAACGTACGACAGGCGAATCGCAATGAT
>CACYEC010000207.1 GCA_902773225.1 uncultured Bacteroidales bacterium | reverse complement strand
GTCGTTGATCAGACGGACAGTGTTGGTGTAGTTCCCGTCATCTAAGTAAGCATAGATGCTGGACCCCAACCATGACGGATCCTCGTCGCCGAGGTCGTAACCATCGCAGGACGACAATGACGAGAGTGCCATCAGCGTCCCCATAGCCAAGAAGGCCATGGCTTTGTTGGAATGTCTTCTGTTCATAAAATGAGTTTTTATATTTTTTTAGTCTTTTTGCGTTTATTGAACTAAAGTTAGTCAACAAATATCGTAGGTTAATTTTAGTAATATATTGGAAATCAATTCTTTAATAATGACTTGCTAACAAGTGCATTCTAAACGAATGTAAAGTTACATCAAAAATAATTAATGGCAAAAGATTAAATGTTACATATTCCTTTTCTGTTGTAACATACATTTATTTTCTTATTTCTGTCTAAAAATACACGCAAATCGGAGCAATCAGACAATTCCGATTACTCCGATTCTTCAGATAATCCCGAATACTCAGATTACTCTGACACCAGGTATTTTCCATTGGTGCCTATGCCCTCAGCATTGACATACATCGACTTGGCGGTGGAGTTGTTGAAGAATTCCACGGTGGCATGGCCATTGGCATCGGTTTGGACGGTAGGTTGCCAGAAAATGGTACGGCGGAAGTCGTCGGTCGCGATGAAATGGGTATAGTCGTCAGTCTCAAACTTGGTCGGGACATTGTAACCTTGGAAGTGTGTCTTGCGGAGTCCCTTGTTGCTGGCTGTTGAGAAGGTGGGGTGGGTATAGACGAAAATCATTGCAGGGTTACATCCTTGTATGGTGCTGTTGATTAAGTAGTTGCCGATTGCTGACGCTTCCTGAACGATATACACGGACTTCGCTTCGTCAAGGAACATGGGTAAGGGCTCGATATTAGAATTGACAACCATGGCTTGATCTTCCTCTGCTTGTCTCCTTAGGGCTCCCAATCCCGTAGTGCCCGCGTATTTGTTGTTGAGAATCCATACGGTGGGCTTGTTGTTGTAGGTTGGGCCGTCAACATGGAAGTTGGGCGTGGAGTCGTTGGTCACTGCTGCCAGGAATTCCTCGAGACTGTCCATCAGCAAGGGGTCGCAGTCCTGCATCAACGGGTTCTTCTTTGCTAACCAGGCATAAACTGTGGGTTGGGTCTCGCCCTTGTCGGCATACTCATCACTACCTTCGTCGCAGTTGTAGAACAGCACAGCGCGCCGTCGGGCCTCGTTCTCGTTGTGCCACCTGCCGGTGCTGTCGGTCCAGTAGTTGCGACGGGCCTTGATGGTGACGGTCTTGGTCATGAACTCATTATGACCCACTTGGATGCGAAGTCGTTTGTCCTCTTCGGTCTCGTTCTCTGCGCCACCTGTGGGCAGAGGTTTGAAGAAGTTGGCTTCGTTCTGTGGAATCATACTGCTTTCCAAAGCGCTCATAAAGCGAGGCTTGGGTGCGAAATGACGGTCGATGGTCACAGCGAATGTTTTCAGTTTGTCGTCGATGCGGGTCTGAATCTGCATGTTCCACTCACCATCGATGTCGGGAATGGAGAAGGCGTAATGACCTGCCGAGTCGGTGGTGCAATCGCCTCGTAGGCTCTGTCCGCTTTTATTGAAAAGAAAGGCGGTCAGGTCCACGTTGCTTACGTCGTGTTTCTTTTTCCATGCGCTGAGCGACGGTTTGAGTTGACCAAACACATAGAGTTTGTCTTCTATGGGCTGTATTTTTGGGAATGGTGTCTGACCCGTGATTAAGCGCCAGTCATAGCGACGCCAGCCTTGCACCAGCATCAACGAGTCGGCTGCCTGGCGGTGGGGAAGGTCATCGGCCTCGAAATAGTAGTCGGGGTTGGCGATATAACCTCTCACCTCACTGCCGAGCAACATCCATGTGTGGATGCTTCCTTGCTTGCCGTTGGTCAGGGTGCCTGCATCCATAGCGGAGAATGAGATGTGGCTGTTGGGAGCCGTCTGGATGTCGAACTTCACCTTGCAGCACGGGGTGATGGATTGCCTGTCGGTCGTCAGTTTGATGGAATCCACATCCTCCCCTTGGGGACAGATGAAGAAAAGACGTTCGGCCTGAATCTGGCCGTCGCTACTGAAGAGTGTCAGTTGGTTGACACCGTATGGTAAGTCTTCGCGTCCAAGTCCGATTTCGATGGCTGGTTCTGCCGTGAGGGTGTCGGCGCGGAACACACGTCCGCCATTGACAATGGTGTAGCCCAGCATACGACCTTGCATCGCTGGACAGCTGTTGATTGACACTGTCACCTCTTCGTCCTTCAATGGGTCAACCTTGACCACACAACCTTCTGCGCGAGGGTCGGGCAAGTCGAAGGAATGCAGTTTGCCGTCTTCATCGGTCAGCGCCATCTTCAAATGCTTGCCTTCGGGGATGATATCGAACACAGCACGGCCATCGGCATCTGAAATAACGATGGCAAGGGTCTGGTCATCCTCGTTCATGATGAGCCCCTTGGTGGCTACGGGCATGCCCTCCTTGTCGGTGACGGTGAAAGCGACACGGCTGCGAAGACCTTGTACCAAGTCGCCGCCCTCTGGATAGAACTTCACCTCGAAACCCTTCGCTTTTCTCGATTTACCGTCCTCCGCCGACAACACAGCCGTTTCTTCCTCTTTTTCCCTTTCGGGCAGGCGGTTGCGGTAACTGTACTGGTCAATCACGGGGTTGCTGTAGTCACCCTCATTTTTGGGTTTGTTGAATACTGGAAAGACGCGCGAGAAGGCGGTGGCATCGCCGAAATTCATCATATAGCGGGTGTAGGCACGGACCTCATAAAAACCACTGCCGAAGATACTGTCCAAACTCAAGTCACCCGTGGCCTCGCCGTTTTCCACTTTCAATTTGGACTTTTGGATGACATCGCCACTGGGATTGAGCAACTCCACATACAGTACCTTGCTGATGTCGCTGGGAAGTCCTGTGTCGGCCCTGCGCAAGTAGGCTTTGTACCATATCCGCTCACCTTTGAAGTAACCGGTGTTGTCGAAATGGAGATACACTTTCTCTTGGGGCATCGATTGGTTGAACAGCATGGCGTGCTTGATGTAGGCAAGCACACTGTCGGTGGCTGTGTAGTCGGTCTGCTGGGCGGTGGCATGTAGTGAGAACAGCACAGCCAAGGCAATGATGAGTATTGGACGTTTCATCGTGTCATATTCTTTTTGTAAGTAATTCCTTTTTCGCTTTTATGCATTGGATGTCAACCCTTTCGGTGAAGAAACTTTTGACTCAACTTCTTCATATACTGGATGATTAACGTGGTGCGTTTCCATCCGAGGGTGGAGTATAGGATTCCCAACCTTGGACTCTTGATTTTGGTCCATGTTATTCCGAGTTTCTTGCATCTGCTGTCGATGTAGGGAAGGAGGGGACCAAAAGATTTGATGTCAGCATAGATGAAGCGGCCGATATAAAAACTGATGGCCTCACGGGAGTATTCATCATCTCGATGATTCAACACTATTTCAACAACCTTGAAGATGACGTCTGTTAGTTGAACCATCTTTTCCGGTGTCCTCTTGTGAAGGTGTTTGTTGTTATCAAATATTCTCCATACACCGTATTCTCCTGCGGCAAAAAGCAGTTTTGAAGACTTGACTATTGCGTTTGTGATGAAATAGGTGTCTTGTGCGATAACCACGCTTTCATCCCAGCCACCGGCCTTTTCCACAGTTCGCCGAGTGAAGAGATAGCAATGGGGGTTGTAATGTATGAAAAACTTCATGGTGAAGACCAGATGGTCTATTGGGTCGTCGAAATCCTTATCAGCGTAAGTGGCTCCTCCACCATAATTTCCGTATTCATCTAAGGTGTGGCGCGATGAGAAGACGATGGTGTCTTCATCTCCGTCTTTCACCATCCTCTCCACCTGTTTCACTATGATGTTGTCAGAGCAATAGTCGTCGGCATCATGGAATTTAACGTATTGTCCTGTGCTGTTCTCGAATGCGTAGTTGCGGGCCGACTGAGCGCCCTTCTTGGGGTTGACCAGCACGTGGATGCGGTCG
>CACYEC010000206.1 GCA_902773225.1 uncultured Bacteroidales bacterium | reverse complement strand
GCTTCCTTGCGACAAATAGAAACTATCTTGTCGCCGTCTGGATTCAGCAGGAGAACGGTCACGCAAAAACCGAAGTGCTTGAAATCTATGCAGTGACCGAGGAAAAGGCTCGAAAGGGGATTAAACAAAAGGAAGTCTTCGGCTTCTGAGGAAGTTGCGCCAGTGGCTTCGTAGCGAAGACCACTGCCGTAGCAGACTTCCGCATTGAACTGCTGACAGGTGTTCAGCGTTTCATCCTTCTCTATCAAGTCGAGGACATGATAGGGAAGTTCATTGTCATCGCCCCAAGGCATGAAGGATGTCTTGTCGTCGATGACAGTAGGCACAGTATCCTCGTCTTCACGGAAGACCTTGGAACTGTCCTGAAGAAAAGCGGCTTTTGCGTTGATTGTGGGAATAGTCTCTATGGAGGAGAAACTGAAATCAAGGTTCATAATGTTTTTTTATCAAAGATAAAAAGGTTGAAAATAAACGAAAAAGACATACGACCTTCACAGGCAGTATGTCCAGAAGAGTTATTACGTGACAAAATTCAATATGAGTTGCTATAGAAATATCTCCAAGTCATTAATCATGAAGAGGCAAACGTCTCGAACTTTTCGAATCTGACGGCTGTCAAGAAGCTTGATGTTACGGGTGCCGGTAGAAAAGTCGTAGCGAAGACTGATGCAGTTGTCGTACTGCTGAATCTCGCCTTTCTTCGTCCAAAGGCGTATGCTCACGGGATCGCCCGAATTGAGCATCACACGTGCCGTGTTGAGGTGTATCTTTTGTGCCATTAGTTGTAAATGGGATTGTAGGGTTCGGAATGTATGCGCTGGAGAGTAGAATGCTCTATGCCACGAGGAATGCATCGGGTAAAACGATAGCTGAACTTTCCCGAAGAAAGTGCGTCGAAAGCGTCGGACAGTTCGAAAGAAACGTCCGACAACAAAACCTGCAAAAGGGCATCAGAGGATTTGAGGAAAACGACATGGGAGCGGACGAGACCAAGGAAAAGCTTAGAAGTGAGTGGGTCAAGGGCTGAAGACTGGACAGAGTAAATCTGGTCCAGGGAGAGGTCGTATTCATACGTTTGCCCATGGCAAACCGAAAGGCTACGCCCACGTTCAACTTTCTGGGAGTGAACTCCCTGAAAGCTGATAGAAGTCAGAACACCATAGTTGTTCTGATAGTAGAACTTCAACGGGCGCTCCTCTTGATCCACATAAAATGTGGCGAAGCGATTGCCGAGCATAACAGAGTATGCACGGACATAATCTCCATCAAAAAGAGCGCTGATGGCAGAGGGAGAAGCGTCAATCATTCCGTTAGCCCATGAAGCTGAAGCAGTCTTGACGATGATGGAACCATCGACAAGACAATGGGCATAAACGGTATAATTAGATGGAGGTTGAGCGTTGAATGAGAAGAACAAAGGGCAAAAATCATCAGAAGCAACTGTTCGGATAGGTAGGTCGGTCAGAAAACAGCGGTCGATGAAGTCGGATGCGGACATCTCGACATCATCCTCGTTGTAGATGATGCGCTGCTGGAAGAGCGTCACACCATCGACTAAACAAGAGAAAGTCATGTCATGCAGCTCCTCTCCTCGCATATAATCTTCGAGGAGGCCGCTGAGGTCATACAACGTGACCTCTCCATTGGAGGCAGGAAGAGTCACACGCAGAATGTCGGCATGGTCGCAAACAAGTGCGACCTCAACGACATCCTCATCCACAGCGATAATGAGTTTGTCAAAATTCGAGGAGAACTCGATAGTGTCGTATTGCGAAACCAATGTTGTTGCCATATCACAAAAGTAAAAAAGGTGTGTCAGTCAAGAAAAGACTAGCCGACTCCATTCATGCTGATGGTCGTGAAGTCGTCCTGGGGGAACTTTTCACAGCCTATATACACGGTGTCGAAAGCATCGGTGCCATCGGTACGATGCTCTAAAAGATTCTCTTCTGTCTCAGGGTCTTTCTCGCCTGACTTGTTTTTCTTAAAACCCAATGAGCCGCGGTAAACTCCAGCGGCTTGAATCGCCAACAACAAGTCATCGTTGTTCTGTCGATTGAAGAAGGGCATCAAGGTGTTTCGCCCTGCGAATCCTTGGTTAATCAAGAGGTATTTCTCACTATGCTTCATGGGAGCGCCGAGATAAACATCGATGACTTCCCAGCCGTTGCGCTCGAAGCGTTCTTTCACAACAAAGTGAAAGTCCTTCTCGTTCACGGCATAATTGCTGCCAAGGGCAGTGGCATCGTAATAATACACTACTACCTTGCGCCTGTGGTGCTGGTAGTAGAGGCAGAAGTCATCTATGCACTCGGGCATCTTGCGCTCGAACTTGGTGAAGAAACTCTTCAGGATATTCAAGCGTCTGTCCTTGGGCTGGGCGCAAACAATCCAGTTAATGTTGGCATTGTAGTCCATGCCGACACAAAGAGGGAGGTCGGGATTGCAGTCACGGTCAGCTCGTGAATCCATGGCTTCGGGATTGTAGTCCCATCCCAAGGAGTCCAAGTAGTCGAAATCACTATCGACATACTTGTGCTTTTCTCGCATACTGCTGTAAAAGCCGTCCTTCCTGATGCCAATGCGTTGGCACAGGATGGAAGTCTGGAAGGTCAGAGGAGTGAGGTCTCGCTTCATCTGCTTGATGTAATTCTCACCAAGCAACTGAAGATTCTCTATGCTGGAGTACTCCTTATAATAAACGGCGACACTTCGGAGTTGGTTAAGGTGCTTATCCATCTCCTTCAGTTTGTCGATGTACCATTTGGTAATAGGCTTGCCGCTGCGCTTCATCTCGGAGAGTTGGCGCTTATAGCACCAAATCTCATATACCAAGGCCTTGATGGTGTCGATGAGTTCGGTGTCCATCTTGTCCTTGTAATGCAGGAACCAGGATCCTTTCTTTGTCTGAGGCATATCACTCAAAATCAGAATAGAGTGGTTGAAGCTATGCATACCAAAGTGGGTCTTGATTCCACCATTGGCTGGAAGAGTCTCCTCTTTCAACCTGTTGTAATCAATGAATTTCGCCTCGTCTATCAGCAACCAAGAAAGCGTCAGGGAGTTAGAAAGACCGGGGCGGTCTTGGCTGATAATAATGGCACAGCTGCCATTGTAAAAAGTGATGACGTGCTCATAAGAGGCTGGCTCAATAATAGGTCGGCGAAAACCTCTGGGAGGTTGCTTGCCGATGACATAGTGGACATCTTTTATGTATCCCCATCGTTTCAGAGCGGCAAGCAAGCCAGGGATGGTGTTGGTCAAGCCATGCTTGTAGGTAGGAACGACAATGCCACCAGTGGAGCCAATCATGCGCTGCACATTGCGAAGGAGAAAGGGAGCGGCGATGCTGTCGGTCTTTCCAGTACGGCGACCGGCTACAATCACGCTGATGTTGGCCCCAATGAGTTGAGTCAAACGCTGAGGGTCATTGAAATAGACGAGTTTCTCCTTGCTCATAAAATCACATCTTCATCATCGTCTTTGGTAAACTTGTCTTCCTCGATATCCACTTCCTCATACTCCACATCTTCGATGTCGAGCGTCTCTTCACGGTACTTGGCAATCAGTTTCTGTATCCTATCCTTGATGTCAGGGATAGGCTTAATGCCAAGTACGGAGGGGTCGGAAGTGGCGGTGAATGGCTGAACGACAATAAGGTCGAAAGGCAGCTCTTTCTCCTCATCCAAGTCAATGCGATTGTACTTGGC
>CACYEC010000205.1 GCA_902773225.1 uncultured Bacteroidales bacterium | reverse complement strand
CGTGGGCATTTACTGCATGGTAGGCAGCAAATGGCTCAGGAAGATAGGAGAAAAGAAAAATCCCGCTCAAAGTTGAGCGGGATTTTTCTTTGGCGAAATAAGATTAAACTCTGAATTCGTTGTCGGGGAACTCAATGATGTCGGGAGTTCCGTCGTGGGTAAGATCAACGTTGAGGAATTCGAGCATGTTGCCTTCAGTCTCAATGATGTCGATGTTGGTGACTGTGGGTTTGAATTTGGCGAACACCCATGACACATATCTGTAACCATCGGTGTAGTTTTCCTGTCCAGGCTTGAATCCCACATGGAACTTGCACTTGTACTTCTTTCCTGTGGCGCGGTCGATGCAAATAATCTTCTTGGTGGCCAGTACGTTGATTTTGCTGGCATCGAATGCAATCTTCACCACTGTTCCGTACTTCTCGTATGATACAGAGATGATTTTGCATCCACTGGCGTTGATGCTCTCAGTTTCGGGATACATCACCTTATCGCCGATGTTGCCCTGTGGATTGTTGTCGTCTGCCATGGCAGGCATAGCGAAGATGAATGCCATTGCCATGATGAATGATAAAAGTTTTTTCATAATTGTTGATGGTTTTATTATTTGAATATTAGTATAGTTTTCTTACCTCTACCTCTTAATTCTTACCTCCTCTTCTTTCCTTTTCCTTTCTTACCCTTGGAGGCAGTCTGTCCACCTCCTTTGAGACCCTTGTAGAATGGGATGTCGGAAGCATGCTGGTGTGTGTTCTCAGGGTCAACCAGTTCAAAGTCGAGTTGTTTTCTGAATAGGTTGGCAGCCGCCACCTTGATTCTCACGCTGTCCCCGATGGTGTATTGATTGCCTGTTTTCCGTCCCACAAGGCAGTAACTGCGGTCGTCGTAGTCGAAGGTCTCGTTGCCAAGGAATCGGAGTGAGACAAGTCCTTCGCAGTGATTCTCGTTGATTTCGGCATAGATGCCAAATTCCGTGACGCTTGTGATGGTGGCGTCGAACTCTTGTCCAATCTTGTCGGCGAGGAATTCCACTTGCTTGTACTTGATGCTGGCGCGTTCGGCATTGGCAGCCAGTTGTTCCATCTCGCTGCTGTGGTCGCAGTATTCCTCGTACTTCTGCTTGTTGGCACTCTTTGCTCCTTGTTCGTACGCTGTGAGGAGTCTGTGCACCATGAGGTCGGGATAGCGTCGGATAGGCGAGGTGAAGTGTGTGTAGTAGTCGAACGCCAGTCCGTAGTGTCCGATATTGAAGGTGCTGTATCTGGCCTTAGCCATGGCTCTCAGCGCCACAGTCTCCACCAGTTTCTCCATCGACTTGCCATTCACATCGATGAAGAGTTTGTTGAGGCTCTGTGCGATGTCCTTTCCGCTTCCTTGTGTGTTGAGTTTCATGCCGAAACGTGAGACGAAGTTGCCCAGTGTTTCCAGTTTGGTCGGGTCAGGCACGTCGTGTATTCGGTATGGAAGTGTCTTGGGGTCCTGGCTCTTTCCCACGCTTTCCGCCACAGTGCGGTTGGCGAGCAACATGAACTCCTCGATGAGTTTGTTGGCATCCTTCGACTTCTTGAACCACACCCTCAGTGGTTTTCCGTTTTCGTCGATGTCGAATTTCGCCTCCTCGCTGTTGAAGTCGATGGCACCCGTCTTGAAACGTCCTTCCCTGAGTCGGTGTGCCATGCGGTTGAGCGTAATCAGTTCATCTGCCAGTTCGCCCCGGCGTTTGTCCTTGGCTACAGGCACTGCATCGGGGATGTCGGAAGCCTCGCCATTCTGCTCAAGGATGTCCTGCACTTCTTCGTAGGCGAAGCGTCGGCAACTCTTGATGACGGTATGTACGATGCGCGACCGTTTGATGTTGGCCTCTTCGTCCATGTCGAAAACCACGGAGAAAGTGAGTTTCTCCTCATCAGGTCTGAGCGAGCAGATGAAGTTGCAGAGTCTTTCTGGAAGCATAGGGATGGTTCTGTCCACCAGATAAACCGATGTGGCTCGGTTGTATGCCTCTTGGTCGATGATGGAGTTTGGAGTGACGTAATGCGACACATCGGCGATATGCACACCTACTTCCCAGAGTCCGTCTTCGATTTTGCGGATTGAGAGCGCGTCATCGAAATCCTTGGCATCTTTCGGGTCGATGGTGAAGGTAGTGACAGAGCGGAAGTCCTCACGTTTAGCTATTTCCTCGGGTGTGATGCCAGGGTCGAGTTTGTCGGCTTCCTTCTCCACAGCCTCGGGGTAGGAGTATGGCAGTCCGAACTCAGCGAGTATGGCGTGCATTTCGGTGTTGTTGTCACCGCTCTTTCCCAGCACGTCAATGATTTCACCGACAGGGTTCTTGGTCTCGTCGGGCCAACTGGTGATTTTAGCAGTCACCTTATCACCGTCTTTGCATCCCTTTTGTTTGTCTTTTGGAATGAGTATGTCGTAAGGGAAGAGTCCGCTGTATGTGACGAGGAAAGCCACGTCTCCATGCATCTGTATGATACCTACCACAGGCTTGTTGTTGTGCTCAATGATTTCGGTCACCTCGCCCAGCACTTTGCTTCCTCCCCTTCGTTTGGCGAAGATGCAGACCTTGACCTTGTCGCCGTGGATGGCGTGGTGTGCGTCCTCATCGTAAATTCTCACCAGTGTTCCGTCGGCGGTCTCCACATATCCCTTTCCGTGGTTTCTCCGCACATAGGTGCCTTCTTCAATTTGGCTGACGGGGTTGTATGCGATGTCCCCGTCGGAATTCTGGCTCAGTTTTTTTTCCTCAATGAGTTTTTCAAGAATATCCACTGTCATCATCTTGCCTGGATGGTTGGTGATTTTCAGTAGTCGCATGAGTTTCTTTTTCGGGAAACTCTCTCCTCGATGCTCCATGAGGAAGTTCATGATTCTTTCGGTGATGAGCGTTCTGTCAAGAGTTGGCATGAACGTTTTATTTATCTTTTTTTTACCCATAATCGTGATGTTTTTCAAAATTTGCGATTAAATTACTACTTTTTTT
>CACYEC010000204.1 GCA_902773225.1 uncultured Bacteroidales bacterium | reverse complement strand
ACCTGACTTCTGTACTCACGTGCATGATCCAGCAGTTCTTCTTTCTCCTCGTCCGACAATCCGCCGTCGCTCTGCAACCGCCCGAGGATTTCATTACCCAGATCCTCATTGCCAGTTACCATCATGCACTCCAAAGCCAGTTTCAGCCACTCATTCTGCTCTGGCATATTGTCGAACCAACTGTTGCCGACAAAATAATCAGCCAAGGCGTCCAACGTCTTTGGAGGTGTTCCAAGTTCGATGGAGTACTTGAGGATTCTTCTAATCGCCCCCTTGCCACTCAGCACATTTTCATTCTTCTGCCCTTCGATAACCATCTTATAGACATCCAGCAAGTCTTAGCTTAACATACAGATTTTGAAGACTTCCATCGGTATGTTGCACGCAGGTCCAAATTTCTCCTTCATCCTGTCTTGAATCTTGTTGAAAACATCGGTGGCAGTTGTCTGGTCACCGTTCTTCACCGCAGCCTCATAATTCTTCAGCAAGGACATGAGGGAGATGTTAATCTCCATGTTCTTGGCTTGTGGCAAGAAGGGCAGATTGATGCAATGCGCCATCCATACCACAGTACTGGTCGTACTCAAATCTGGAGTGAAAGAATCACCCTGACTATCAAATTTCTTCCCATCGTCTTTCATAGAAGTCGCATCTTGTTTAACGTTGTGAGCGATATTCGCGTTGGTGGCATTGGTTTCATCTCGTTGTTTCTTCGCTTCCGCCGTCTTCTTATCCCGCTTTGGTTTGATAAAGAACACAAATATAAAAGACGCAATGGCTAAAGCAATCAATAAGTTTACATCCATAATCAAAAAAACTAATCCGTGTCGGGCGCAACTGATGTATTTAACAACTGATATATTTATGAGTTGTTTGCGTTGTTTGCTATTTATTCTTTCCTGGGCGATTTCATTAGAAAGGATGAAAGCAAAAAACGCTTTCTGGTCAATCGGATAGGCATGGCACTAAGACCATTCCGCCCTAAAGACACCGCAAATATAATGAAAAAAAAGAATACTCCAAACAATTTTCGGGAAATAAATCATCATTATGTTATGTTCACGGCAAGAGAAGACTTAGTTTGTGTTTTTATTAAGGCTTATCATGGATAAACGGGGAAACGGATAAACGAAGCCCGAGGCGGATTTAACGGACAAACGGTGAAACGGATAAACGAATAAACGATGCCCGAGGCGGATTTGACGGATAAATGGTGAAACGGATAAACGGGGAAACGAAACCATTTGGAAATAGTCCATATCAGAGACATCAAGCGATGGGCGACCCATTCAGGGTCGATGGGTGATTTGTATTCGCTCATGATCCGTAGGTGCATTGCGCTTCGCTCCATGCACCCACGGTTACTAAAAGGCGTCCCTTTCAGGGACATGGCTTAACCTCCTATTTAACTCTATTTTATAACTACCAAAATTTCAGTTACTTATAATCCATAAGACCATAAGGTTTGAAGAAAATCCATCACATATATACATTCAATATCGCCTATCCGACGAGTAAATTTATCGAGAGAGACGATAATCCTCCTACTGTCGGGGTATTCCTCCCCAAAAGCCTTCAACCCTTTAAGATGACGGTTGTTCACCTCATCTGACGACTTGATTTCTATAGCCACTCTCGCATTTCCTATCACAGCGTCAACTTCCAAATCTGTGTATGTCCGCCAATATGACAGTTCTTCTTCCGAATGAGAATATTGAATCCATGCATATATTTCTTGGATTACAAGATGGAATTAGGAAATTGTTGTCGTAAAACAGTTGTTTTTCCTGTTTGACGAGCGCCAAATAGGAAAATACTACTATCTAACTCATTGTGTAAGTTGATGATACGGGTAAGCATTTTGAATTATCATTTATGATTATAAACTCGATTTTCAATCAAAATCGTGGATGGAAAACTCGATTTTCAATCAAAATATACTGCAAAAATACAGATAATTATTGAAATACCAAGATGATAGCTCAAATAATCACGAAAAAAGTTTAGTGTTCAAAAAAGGAAGGCAAGCAACCTACAAAAAAAGGAAGGTATGCTTGCGTACCTTGAAGAATTATCTGAACAACCCCCCTGAGGAATTATCTGATTGAACCACCTGAGGAATTATCTGGATGAACCCCTTGAAGATTTATTTGAACGAACCACCCACGATGTCGAGTAGTTCGCTGGTGATAGCCTGTTGTCGAGTTTTGTTATAGAGTATGCTGAGTTCGTTGAGCAGGTCGTCGGCATTATCGGTGGCAATCTGCATGGCCATGGTTCGCGCTCCATGCTCAGAGGCATTGCTGTCGAGCAACGAGGTGAAGAGTTTGAGTCTCACCACTTTGGGAAGCAGGGAACCGAGCAGTTCCTCGACCGATGGCTCTACAATATAGTTCGATTTGATGTTATCGTCTTGATTGTCACGGTTGGCATCGTTCAAACTACTTGTGTCTCCACTGGCCGTGGCAGCAGGTTTCTTTTGCAAGGAAGTGTCGTTGAGGCACGACTCCACATCGAGCGGGAGAAGCGGTTCATACATGTAAATCTGAGTAGCCGTATTCTTGAAGTGGTTGTAGAGCAAATCCACCCTGTCCACCTTCCCCTTTCGGAACATCTGCATGAGTTCGTCGGCAATGGCCTGTACCTGTGCATAATCAGGGCGGTCGGCCAGCCGAGTGAAGTCGCCTTGTGGAGTATAACCCGTTTTTTTCACGTAATCCGCAATCTTACGTCCAATCGGATAGACCATGATATGTTCTTTTCCAAGCGTCTGCTCATATTGCTTAGCCACCTCAGTGAAACGTTTCATCATGTTGGAGTTGAAAGCCCCGCAAAGGCTGGAGTTGGACGAGAACACGATCAAAGCCACATTTCTCACCTCCCGTTCAGTTTGGTATTCCGTCTGTACCGATTCTCCCTCAGCGAGGAAACGCGACAAGATGCCATAAAGCATGGTCTGGTAAGGCAACATGTTTGAAATGGCTTCCTGTGCACGATGCAACTTGGCAGAAGCCACCATCTTCATCGCCGAAGTGATTTTACGGGTGTTTTGAACCGACTGGATTCTCGTTTTTATTTCCTTTAACGACATTCAGCAGTAGATTTTTAGTTGTTAATTTTCAATGGGCAAGTTCTTTACCCCACACCTACTTATACTTACCCCACCCCTGCCCCTCCCCTTAGATGGGAGGGGAGTTGATTATAGATGGGAGGGGAGTTGATGGTCAATGTCCTATAGCCTCGTCAGCCACTTTGCGTATGATGTCGGTGACCTCATCACTGATTTTCCCTGAGGCAAGCACATCGATGACGTCCTCTTTGTGGAAGGAGCGGAGGTATTCAAGGAAGCGGGTTTGGAAAGCCTGCACCTCATCGAGCGGCACATCCTTGAGCAGTCCGTTGATGCCACAATAGAGAATGGCAATCTGCTCTCCCACGGGCATAGGGCTGTATTGAGGCTGGATGAGGAGTTTGTTGTTCTTTCTTCCCTTGTCGATGGTCATGGCGGTGACGGGGTCCATGTCGCTTGAGAACTTGGCGAAAGCCTCCAGTTCCCGATATTGCGCCTGGCTGATTTTCAGTGTACCCGCCACTTTCTTCATGCTCTTGATTTGTGCCGAACCACCCACACGGCTCACGGAGATACCCACATTGATTGCAGGTCGGAAACCTTGGTTGAAGAGGTCAGTCTCGAGGAAAATTTGTCCGTCGGTGATGGAGATTACATTGGTGGGTATATAAGCCGAGACATCCCCCGCCTGGGTTTCGATAAGAGGAAGAGCGGTGAGCGACCCTCCACCCTTCACACGTCCTTTCAGACTATCGGGTAGGTCGTTCATTTTCTCCGCCACCTCTTGCTGGTCGATAATTCGCGCAGCGCGTTCCAGCAGACGGCTATGTAGATAGAACACATCGCCAGGATAAGCCTCACGCCCAGAGGGTCTGCGAAGGATGAGCGACACTTCTCGGTAGGCCACAGCCTGTTTGGATAGGTCGTCATAGACAACCAAAGCACTTCGTCCGGTATCACGGAAATACTCGCCGATGGCCGCGCCTGCGAAAGGAGCGAAATACTGGAGTGGAGCCGAAACGGCAGCAGTAGCCGAGACCACGATGGTGTAGTCCATCGCCTTGTGAGCCTTCAGAGTGTTGACGATACTGGCCACGGTGCTACCTTTCTGTCCGATAGCCACATAGATGCAGTAGATGGGATGTCCCGCCTCGAAGTTGCCCCGCTGGTTGATGATGGTGTCGATGGCGATGGCCGTCTTACCAGTCTGTCGGTCGCCGATGATGAGTTCTCGCTGTCCGCGTCCTATGGGAATCATGGCGTCGATAGACTTGATTCCAGTCTGCAAAGGTTCGTTCACGGGCTGTCGGTAAATCACTCCCGGCGCCTTTCTTTCCAAAGGCATTTCCACCTTCTCGCCCCCTATTGGTCCAAGGCCGTCGATGGGTTGTCCAAGAGGGTTGACCACACGTCCAAGCATCTGCTCGCTGACTTCGATGGATGCAATCCTGCCAGTTCGTTTCACGGCCATCCCCTCTTTGATACGGTCGGTGGCACCAAGAAGCACAGCGCCGACATTGTCCACCTCAAGGTTCATCACGACGGCATGCTCACCGTTGTCGAACTCCAACAACTCTCCCGCCTCGGCGTTCAGCAAACCATAGATTCGCACGACTCCGTCGCTGACCTGAAGCACCTCTCCCACCTCCTCGAACTTGAGTCGTGTGTCCATCTGCTTCAGTTGGTTGAGCAAGACCTGAGAGACCTCGCTTGTCTTTATATTGTCCATATCAATTTTCTGTTTTTACTTTATCTCAAATTCCTCGCTATCTCACTGAGTTGGCTCTTCACACTGCCATCTACACGGTTATAGCCCACCTGTACCACGAATCCCCCGATGATGTCAGGGTCGATTGTCTTCTCGTATTCCACCGTAGCGGAGCTGTCGAAAGTTTTCAGCAGGCTCGTAAGACGGTCCACAGTCATCTGGTCGCTTTCCGTGGCAGTGGTTAGTCGCACCACATAAATGTGTTTCTTCTCTCGGTACTGCTCGATGTACTGTCGCGAGCACTGCAAGAGCAGTTCCTCCCGATTGTTGTCAATAAGCATCTCCACAAATCGCTCGTAAGCGGTGCTCGGTGGTGTGGAAGCACACATTTGGAGCATCAGTTTCAATTTGTCGGATGTTTTGGTAACAGGGTTGCCCAAAACCTGCCGTATTTGAGGCAACTGCCTGAAACTGTTCAGCACGGACAACATCTCTTTGTAAACGGTGTCCTCCATACGCTCCCCCACAGCGTAGAGTAGCAAAGCCTTGGCGTATCTGTATGCTATCAGCCCAGTGTTCATAGCGATTTACTTTTTCATGAACATATCCATCATTTTCTGTTTCTCTCCGCCTCGTCCAACATTCTGTCAATGAGCGACATCTGCGCACTGTCAGTGTTGATTTTCTCGCGAAGGATTTTCTCGGCGATGGCCACGGAAAGGTCAGCCACCTGACGACGCAGGTCGCCCAACATGGCTTCCTTCTCGGTCTGGATTTGCTGTTTGGCTTCCGCTATCATCCTCGCTCCCTCGGCCTTGGCCTCTTCACGTGCTTCTCCGACGATACGCTGTCGAGACGCCTCAGCATCTTTCAGAATCGAGGCATGTTCCTCTCGCGCCTGCTGAAGTAGGCGTTCTCCTTCCTCCTTGATGCCAGCCAACCGTTCGTTCGCCTCCTTGGCAGCAAGCAGCGACTCGTCGATGAAATTCTTGCGTTTGTCCACCATTCCGACAATGGTTGGGAAACCATACTTACCGACGATGAACAAGAGAATCAGAAATGCCACAAGCATCCAGAACACCAATCCTGTATCTGGAACAAGTAGTGACATGGCTT
>CACYEC010000203.1 GCA_902773225.1 uncultured Bacteroidales bacterium | reverse complement strand
TATATCTGCAGGTGTGAGTCTATTTCATTCTTACTTATACGGGTATTCCAGGACCTTCAGACTAAGAATGTCGAGAAGGCTCACACTTTTTGTGTATATACAGCTGTTAAAATTCATGTTTTTTCTTTACTTAAAAATCAGGACATACAGATGGCAAAGACTAATAATTCGATTCAACCACTTATATCGTGGTACATCAACAACAATGGGATGCCCAATCTTAACAAAACTGCTATAAAGTTTCATTCGTGTATTTCGGATGCCGACAGAGCAAAGGATTTACTCATCGGTACCCACCAATGGTATCTGAACTCATATCAACATGCCTTAAGCGTTGTGTTGTTGAAAAACATCGAAAACATGAAGCCCTGGAATCACTCGTTGGGTGGATATAATAACTTTGAAGACGTGTATGCGTGGGTTGCCTCCTGGCTTTCGGGTAAATATATAAGTCAGATGACTATCTACGACGTGGCCTTACGCCTTATCGTTATTTCTGGGTTCAATAAACTCTTACCAAGCAGTCAAGTCTATTTGCACACCCTTCCATTGTTGTGCTACCGATGGTTTCATGCAATCAATGTGTTCCCAGTTCGCATTAATAATGTTGTTTCATTGCCCTTTTCAAATATAGCATCGCAAATGGCACCTTTCAACGCCTGGCAAACAGAAATTTTCCTTTGTTACGTGGGCAAAGTGATAAGAGATATACAGGGTAATTCTGGAAACAAGAAAACACTCAGCACCATCACTGTGGATGATGTATTAAAAAAACTACAACAATCGCCAAGCAAAAGGGCGTCCGTCCGTTCTTGCTGCTGACAACCCGGTTAAGCAAGAGCAGAGGAAAGCTTGCTCACATTCTGCCGGACGTGATGGTTGAAGGCAAAGCGAATTTTAATCAAGATTTATTTTATATTATATTGTAAATACAAGAACTATTCGTCAAATGCTCAAAAAGATAAATGATTATGAAAAAAATCCTAACATTTTCAGCATTTCTAATATGCTCGATAACGTTGAGTTTCGCTCAATTCAGCGGATCGGGGTCGGGAACACAAAGCGACCCGTATAAGATTTTCTATGCGGACCAGTTGAATCAGGTGCGCAATTTCCTCAACCAAGACGGTGTGGTGTTCAAACTGATGAACGACATCGACTTGAGTACATGGTTGTCAGCCAACAATCCCGGGCAGGGATGGGAGCCTATAGGTGTGGAAGGTTCACCCTTCAAAGGAGTGTTCATTGGTAATGACAAGACAATAAGTGGTTTCTATATCAACCGCACAAGTTCGAATGTCGGTTTGTTCGGCTACACCAGTGGTGCGACCATTCAAAACCTTACCATAGAAGGTAACGTGACTGGCGGAACGGCCACAGGTGGCTTTGTCGGTCACGCCGTGGGTGGCACATTTCAGGGGCTGACACACATTGGAGACACAAACAGTTCCAGTTACTGGGTTGGTGGTATTATCGGTAACTGTGAAAATGCGACCATCTCTAATGTTTCGGTCACGGGTAATGTAACGGGTAGTTATGATGTCGGTGGAATTGTGGGAAATAGTAAAGGAAACACGCTTAGCCAATTGACCTATACGGGAACAGTCTCGGGGTCTTATCAAGTAGGCGGTATCGTGGGGCAAGCCCAGTCTGTTACAGTATCCAACGCACGTGCTTCGCATACGGTAAAAGGAACAAGTAATCGTGTCGGCGGTGTGTGTGGCTATGCAACTGGTACATCCTTTTCACAATGCTACTCTTACAGCAATGTCTCAGGAACAGACCATATAGGCGGTATTGTAGGACGAGCATACATCACTGGGGCAAATAACATTGACAATTGTTTCTCATTTGGTAACATAAGCGGAATCAGTGACGTAGGGGGTATTGCAGGTTCGTTCGAACTAGATGGAGAAAGCAATATAGCCCCCTCACCATGCGAATATTATGTTTTTTCCTCCAAAAATTATGGTTCAAAAACGATATATCAAGAAACCGTAGAAAAATCTATCTATGCAGCAAGAATTAACAACTGTACAGCAATCGGCGATATTGTTGCAAGTGGCAATAGGGTTGGTGGCATAGTAGGTTATATTAAATCTCGGAAATATACAACTAAAAGTTATGCGGGGGGATTCCGTCCAACCCACTACTATGGCTATAGTCTAAACAGTATGTATTATGATTCCAATGTATACTACTATTATAAAAATGGTTCTAAGCTATCAGTACAAAGTGATTATCTTATTGATTATTATAAATATTCACAGATAGTGTGTAAACTAACTGTTTCCAATTGTTATTTTAATGGAAGTCTTGAGGGGCAAGACAATGTGGGCGGTATAGCCGCCGTTGCATATAGTACGGAACTTCTGAATAACTATAGCAACGCCGAGATTAAGGGAAACTCTTCTGTGGGCGGCATCGTCGGTAAAATTGAAAATGTGATTGACGATACCAGTTTCGCATCCATCCTCAAGTCCAATATGTCGTTGAACCCGACGATTATTGCCACGAGTAATGTTGGCCGCATCTATGGAACTTGCGGAAGTGGAGTCACTATTGGTACCAATGGCAATGCATCCGAAGACAACCGCGCGCTCTACGACACACAAGTAGTGTTGAGCGGTGTCACGCAGACAGTTTCTGACAATGCACAGAATGGTGTGAGCAACGGTATTGCCTACTTCAAACTCAAGGCCAACTATGTGGGGCATGGCTGGGATTTCAACAGCAACTGGACCAACCAGGAGACAGAGACTTTCCCATATAAGCCATGGCAGGCCGCGCCACCGACCATTTCCCCAGAACTGGTGTCAGGCGCCACTTCCATCAGCGGCCAGAGCACCGACGGAGGGACAGTCCACCTCACCGTGGAGGGTGGCAGTGAACAAACCGTTCCTTGCTCAGGCACTTCATGGACACTGTCCAATATTGCGGCATTGAAGTCGGGAAAGACCGTCAGCCTTTATACCACCACCTCCAACAAGGAGGCATCCTACCGAACGCTGCAGACCGTGGGTTATCCTGGCAGCGGAACAGAGGACGACCCCTGGCGTGTCTATACAGCCGACGACCTCCAGGGTGTTTACAAGGCTGGATACTACAAACAGATGAACGACATCAATCTGACCTCATGGATTAACGAGAACAGCAGTACAGCCGGTTGGGTTCCTGTGGGGTTTGCCGGCACAGGAACTATCGTTTATGACGGTGGCGGACACAAGGTAACCAACCTGTGGGTCAACAGAGAAGATTTGAACGTCGGACTGTTCTCTTCCTTCAACAACGGCATCATCCGCAATCTCACTGTCGAAGCTTCATCAAAGCAGGTGAAGGGAACAGGTGAAGGAGCAGGCATACTTATTGGACGGATTTCAAATAGTGGCACCATCGAAAATGTTGTTGTCAAAGGCAATGTGTCGAGTGCAAGAGCTGGAGGTGTGGTTGGCTTAGCCTATAACACAACGATGCGGAATGTCAGTTACGAGGGTAAGGTCACAGCAATATCCAGCAACCTAAGTATCGGTGGCATAATTGGAGCAGCAGTTGATTGCACCATTTCTAATTGCAATAGCAACGCCACTTTAGTTGGTGGGGCTTACGCCACCAGAGCGGGAGGCATAGCAGGAGGCACCAGTGGAGGTTCCATTACCGACTGCAGAGCGAGTGGTTCAATCAGTTCCTCTGCCAGATATGCTTATTTAGGCGGTTTGGTCGGAAACTGTGAGAATGCTATAGAAAGGTGTGTTTCCGATATGTCCATTACCTCGACAGGTGCTGATGCTAAGATTGGCGGTCTGATCGGCGTTGGTCAGTTGCACGCCAAC
This sequence comes from uncultured Bacteroidales bacterium, assembly GCA_902773225.1. Lineage (GTDB taxonomy): Bacteria > Bacteroidota > Bacteroidia > Bacteroidales > Bacteroidaceae > RUG11857. Next base: position 819 of record CACYEC010000203.1, on the reverse strand, counting down.
ATTCAGAATTGCTACAGCAGTTCCGACGTGACTGGCACTCTCTACACAGCAGGTCTCGTGGCTTACAACTACGGTTCAGTTGACAAGTGCTATGCATCGGGCGACGTGGTGAGCCAGTACTATGGTTCCGGCCTTGTGGGCTATAATGATGGCTCTGGCGCAGTGGTCACCAATAGCGTGGCACTCGGAGAGCGTGTCGTGGTGAGCGATGCCAGTGGCTGGGGTATCCGTGTATTAGGCGGTTACAAAAATGGCGCACCAGACCCCGATGAGAGCAACTACGCCTGGAACGGCATGCAGGTGTCGGTCAACGGAGTGCCTAAGAGTATCTCGGACAACATCCTTGACGGCCAGTCGCTTAGCAATACGGAAATCCATGACCGTGATAGTTACGAAGCGCTTTACTGGGACTTCAGCCAAGTGTGGAGCATGAACAGTGAAACGGGTCTTCCCTGTTTCCTTTGGGACAACATCGTCGTTATTAACCTGACAGCCTATCTTGCCGAAGACGGCAGCGGTGACTACTACTGCACTTACTACAATGAGGACGACGACCTTGTGGTGGCCGACAACCTCGCCGAGGCCTACACCGCCACAGTGAGCGGCAGCACCGTGACGCTCACACCCATCGAAGGAGGTGTCATCCTCGCCGGCACGCCAGTGGTGCTGCGCAGCACACAGGAGACCATCACATTGAACAGCGCAGGCAGTGACGCAACCGCCACATACGGCCAGAACGACCTACTTGGCACAGCTGAGCCTCTTACCGTAAGCAAGAGCGACAACATCTACGGAATGAAGAACGGCACCTTCTACCTC
>CACYEC010000202.1 GCA_902773225.1 uncultured Bacteroidales bacterium | reverse complement strand
TTACTTCATGATGGTGAAGTTGCTCACAACAGCGGCAATCATAATCACTGCACCAAGAATTACTGTCATAGTCTCCATAATCTTCAATCCTTTCTTTTTTCGATTCCGCCGTGGATAACCTCTGTTTACTGATTTTTATTATCCGGCTGTGAATCCGGAGCGTCGAAGACGCACCGCTTTGTTTAACCTTATTGATTCAGAGTTTTCATCCAGCGCCTGTCACTCACAGTGGGAGATATATCACTGAAAAACTCAGCAACTGGAACTTCTGCGTAGGAAACAATCCTTCAGTTGTTATTTGAACAATGAGATGTTGCTCACAACCGTTGCGATTGCAACCACTACTGTCACTAATACTGTTAGCATTTCCATAAAACAATCTTTTTAATTTATACTCGCGTTCTGGATGCCGAGTTTGCGTCTTTACTGATGCCAAGCGATCCTCACGCCTAATCTATTCCTAAAAAACCTAAAAACTTTTACCTTGTTTCAATTTCCGATGCAAAATTAGGAAGTATCTCCCACTGGAAACAAATCTTCTTATCAGTTTTAGCGAAAAAACGCAGTTTTATTGATTTACATCAAATGTTTGCGCACACACAAACTGAAAAAGTAAATATTTTAGTGAGAATTTACGAATATTCAAATGATTTTCACTACCTTTGAAATTGAAATTGACTCGATAATGATTCCAATGCAATAATAACAACGAACAAAACACTTATTGGTTTATGAGAAAGATTATGACAATCATGGCACTGCTGCTGTGCATCACGGCAAGTGCGCAAAACGAAAAATGGTACACTCTGACAGAGGTTTCCAATGGTTGGTCGAAGAAAACCATCAGTAATGTGCCCAATGCCAGCATCGGGACATTGGTGACACGTTTCAACGACGTCTGGCACACTTACGATGTGGACAGAGCCGTTGGAGTCATCAAGCAAGGCCTTGCCAAAAAGGTGCTTGATGCAGAGATGGGACTTGAGGTGATCAACGACACGAAAAACGGATACGTAGAGGTAGCCGATGGCGGGAGCGACGACTGCTACATGTCGGCCTGTGTGTGGCGCCGCACAAACGGACACAGCCTCTTCGCCATCTGCTTAGGGCAACCCGTTGACCCGGAAATTGAGTTCGTCTGCTTCTACGACTACGACCCGCAAAAGAAGACCCTCACACCCGAGCCCAGTGTCCTTGCCAACTGGTTGGGCAACAGAGCCCACCTGAGCTACGGACTGCCACAGAAAGGAAAGGAACTCAAAATCTCCGAATGGGACGACGAAACGAGCCAACTGCTCATTCACCATTTCGACTGGGACGGCATGAAGCCAGTCTTCAAGAGCACCGAAGTCAGCGAGATGGACGGCGGTGGTCCCGACATGACCTTCCCCGTCACCTTCAAGGGCACAAACCCCAACATCAGCGACTTCGTGACTGCTATTCTCTCCCAAGAAGACCTCGGCGAAACTTTAGGTTATGTAAGCGACAACTGGACACGCAGAAAACAAGGTCGCAAGTTGGAGGACGGAGCGACATGGACCGTAGATGAGCGCAACGGATACATCCGCCATGAAGCCAAATACGACAACGACAAGAGTTATACCGAATTCTGTTTTTGGAACTGTGCCGACGGCAAGCACAAACTCGTCGCCACTAACATCGGCTATATCCAGAATGGCAAACCTATTGACACAGAAAACACTGGTCTGATGTTCTATTCCTACGATAACGAGACCAAAGAACTGACCTACACATCGCCTTACGATGTGGGCGCTGTCGTGGAGAATGCCACCACCACTGTCACTTATGCCCTGCCACGCGTTGGCAAGAACATCGAAGCCACCATCAACACTCAGAGCCCGACAAAGGTACAACTGAAATGGAACGGCAGCAAGTTTGAGCAGTAATAAGCAATCAACAAGTTAACATTCACAACCCAATTCCCCTCATCCAGGTCGGGCACAACTTCTAATTGGTTATTCTTGACTTGCGATGTTTGAATTGTAGTACTCCGTCTTATCCGTCACTTCCTCAATGACTTTAAGAAAAGGCGGGAAAGAGAGGTTGTCGCCTTCAGCCACGCCTTCTATCTCCAGTATGCAATGAGGCAGTTTCGGGCAGACGAAAGTGTCAAGTTCGTAGTAGCGGTTATCCCAGACGAAGCAACGGCGCAACTTATGGATGGTCTGTTTGTCTGGATTGGCGGAGTTCATGAGGTTGACATACACAGATGGTTTGATCTGGCGCTCCACCTCTATGCGTTGATTGGATGTCACGAATTTCTTGGTGGTCAGGAAATAGGCGTAATGGCCTTTCTCGCCCCTCTTTCTGAGGCGTGACTCCTCGCCGTTCCGTTCCATCAGATAGGTTTGGAAAATCTCCACCTCTCGGCTACCAGGAATATCGCCAATGACATCCACTAAGAACTTGCGCTCCATCTCTATGGGTTCCGGAATGCCCAAGATGGAAGAGATTTCTCCTATGACCGCGTTCAATTTAAACTCAAACGTGCTACTGTTGGGAATCACGCGCAGATGAGGGTGGCCTGTCCATGCCTTGACAATCTTGTCGTCCAACCTTATAGCCTGCTCGATATTCTCCGTCCTGCTGCTGTTGTTCTCGCACGTATAGAATTCAGCCGCGCCTTTGGCAGCAGTGCAGAGATGCAGCACGGCGTCATAACGCTTGTCCCTCACCTCAACCTCGTTCAGTCCCATCTCGTCGAGCAGGGCCTGCCACATATCGTTGCTCATATAGGCAGCGATATCCATCACGCCACGGTCGTAGACGATAATGACAGGTTTGTCCGACTTCTCCGCCAATTTCAGGAAACATTCTTCTGTATGCAACTGGAACGACAGAAGTTGCTTCTCACTCTCAAAGAACAACTCCTTATCATCGGTCAGGAAGTTCACCCCTGCCTGGTTGAACAACGTCGCCGCCTCGGGTTGAGCATACACGGCATAGCCTCTGTCAGTATAATACTGGATGATTCTCGCCAACGCGGTCGTCTTGCCAGCGCAAGGTCCGCCCGTCAATACAATTTTTGTAATCTTCTGCATTTGTCTCTCGATTCCTAAGTATATTACTAATGTGCAAAAATACAAAAAAGAGTGTAATAGAAGAAGGAAAACTCGTTTTTCTTTTCATTTCTGAATATGCCCGAAGCCATCATCAACACTCATTGCCCATCAAAGATACTGTTGAAATGTAACGGCAGTAAGTTTGCGCAGTAATAAGTACAAGATTCATCACCTGTATGTCTATGCAGGCGAGAAAACACGAAAAAATCGGCCACAGTTCACTTGGTCTTTTCACCCTTCACCCATGCGCCGACCACCTCGCCTATGTATTCAGTATGAACACCTGCGGGGAAGTTGGCGTACATGCGCTTCGGCGCGTCGCTCTTGAAATACTTGGGGTCGAAAGGTGCTGCATACATCACCTTGCACTCTATCACCATCGTGGCCTCAGTATAATAAGGAGTGCCATTGGCTGTGAACGCGGTATGCAACCCGAGGGCTTTGGCCTTGTCGCCATCACGCCCGCTGTTGCGTCCCATGTAGTCGAGTACCTTACCCTGGGTGAAATCGAACGACATCACCGTGAAATACTCCGAGTTGTCCATGAATTCCTTTGTGTAGCGTTTCTCCGCCACATAGACGGTCAGTGCTGTACGTCCCCAGAGCGTGCCTATTCCACCCCACCCGATGGTCATGGCATTGCTCATTTCCTTGTTGCCAGCACACAGCAACTGAGCATCGCGGAACCACTGGAAACCGTTGTCCGTAAAATCTTCCACCACATTGATTCGTGTGAAACCGTTTTCCTCCTGAGCACTCAAGGTAGAAGGAGAGAGAACCAGCAGCATGGTCAATGCCACAGCAAAGAGGTTCGACAGAAGAAGGTCGCTCTGTAAATGAAATCTGTGATTTGTCATATTATATCTGATTTTAGTGTTTCTCATCATATTTAGGATACGTTTAGGCATTATTCCCAAAACTCGTGATTTTCACCTAATGATAAAACAAAAAACTCACTGTTTATTTACAGCAGGTTTTAAGATTCCTCAGCGGAGAGAGGGAAAAGAACCTTCTATGCTTATTCTGCTGTAGATAAATTGTTTATCTTGGTTCAAAAAAAGGCTGTAGCCAAATTGTACCGCCGTTTCTTTGCGTTTTTGC
>CACYEC010000201.1 GCA_902773225.1 uncultured Bacteroidales bacterium | reverse complement strand
GTTGATAGCATTGGCGACATCATTCCTTGTGGCCAACGTGATGAAGAAGTCGTCAGTGTCATCAGCTAAACCGATATGCTGATTCAGCAGCTCCAGGTCGCTCATTGACGTTTCTCCTGTGCGCATCTTGTTGAGCAGCTCGATAAACTCACCGTCTGTCTGGCGATAGACCTTAGTGAACTCTATCTTGGGCAGATTCACACGCTTAAGCACATGAGCCTTATAGAAGAACGGAGTACCTCCACCATAATAGCTCGACAAGATCTCCATGTCGTCTTGGCGAGCAACCGGAGGCAACTGACAGAGATCACCCACGAAGATAACTTGTTTACCACCGAATGGCTGATTGGTGCTCATCACACGGCGAAGAATGCGGTCCATTGCGTCCACAAGATCACACCGCACCATTGATACCTCGTCCACAATGATGGTATCAACGAGCGCCAGAAGAGCTATCGACTTCTGGTACAGTTGGGGCTTGTCTTTGAAATCACCCCACAACCTGGTCTCGGGCGTAATCAAGCCAAATGGGAAACGGAAAACAGAATGGATAGTCTGCCCCTCAACCTTTAGCGCAGCAATGCCCGTAGGTGCAACAACCAAGAAGTTCTTCTTGATCTCTTGCTGGATATGCTTGATAAAGGTGGTTTTGCCAGTGCCGGCTTTACCTGTGATGAACAGGCTGGCATTGGTGTCCTTTACAAGCTCGAAAGCCTTCTGCTGCTCCTCATTGAGGGGATCCTGGATGTGGTTGTTCTCTACCATTGCTATCTCGTTTTTGTTTCCGCGAGCAAAGGTAGAGCCTTGTTGTGAAGCTATACTTCACAACTATTATTATGTTTGCTGATAATGATAATCTTAATTACTAACTGATCATACTAGCCATTATCAAGAGTGTTTGCACATTCAGCTGCGACAGTAATATCTTCTACGATGTTAGTGTTTTTGAGTTGTTGTTTAATAGAATTTAATTCTTCGTCATATCGATGAATGTCTTCTGTGTATTCATCAACCTTAGACTGGACATCTAGATATAATATTTTACAGATGATAACAAGAAGCAATAATATGTTTACTATGACTGTCCTAACTAAATATAGAATAAAGCCGATAAAGCATGCAATAGCAGACGAGATGGCTAACCACCCACAACTTATCTGAATAAGTGTGTCTGAGACATATATATATCCAATTATTAAGGCTGCAATTATGATAATACTATGAATAATAACTGAAGGTTTAATAAAAATCATCCAGCCAGAGATCTTGATATGCTCAAAAATCAAACAATGAAGTGTCAGTATAATAAGAGTAACTAACATGATCTCAACCATGCCGTCGATGCAGATATAACACTTATTCTGAAATACTCCAATTGCTAAAGAAAAAATCCCGAATAAAAAACAATCATATGAAACTACAGGTAGAAAATCAGTTTTAGTGTGAAAACTTAATTTGTTGTCAAACCATTTTTTTAGATTACTGATTTGGTCTCTTAATTCTTTAGCCTTATCACTTATTAAATGAAGAGCACCTCTGGTCTCAGTTTGAAGTTCAGATGAATTTAGAAAAAAATCTATACTTGAAATAACTTCATCTGTCTTTTGTTGCGGTTCGGTTTGTCGATTTAGAAATTGATTTTTAGCATATTTAATTATTCTAGAGAGAATTTGGAAAAAAGATTTATCTTGTGCTCTAGATTCCACAACAATATAAGCCATTGAGAGGCCAATAGCAATTACAAATATACTGTTAAAATCGACAAATTTAATATTGTCAAACATAACTATTACAACTCAAGGCTGACACTTTTTGATAAGTCCGAATCAAAAACTTTTTCAAAAACAGTTTTTAATGCCAAAGTTTGGTCCGGTGAGCTGAAATTTCCAAAAGCAATATGTTTCGTGATATCTGTTTCCAATCGAAAAGATCTATCATCAGCAATTGTGAAATGAGCTGGTTTGCCCTTATACATTGCACATCCGTTGTAATGCTTGACGGTCACTTGTAGAGGGAATTTAGATAAAACCTTTGCGATTGGTGTTTTTCTAAAATTATCTGTATAGTCAGTTAATACAATATTTACCCGACGCTTCTCATCTTCCATGAGAAAACGTTCCATAAGTTGACAATATTCAGAATTATTGGATATCTCTGTACACATGCAACTGCTGAATATATCTAAGTAAGACGTAGCATATTTAACCAATGCTTGGTGAACAATGGTTGCATGCTCGGCACTCGAATTAAAGAAAACCTTATTTTCTTTATTTTCAGCCATTTTAAAGATTTCTTTAGAGTATTCCGTAATCATTGTTGTTGTGGTTTATTGTTTTCCTTTGTTTGTTGGCTAATGCTCTTATTCTTTGTTGGTCTCTTGTGTAAAAACACAAAAATATTCTCATCATTATTAGGGTCTGGATTACTTATAGAATATCCTTGCTCTTTCATCTTTTCTAATAGTTTTAGAGCAGTAGAGGATGAATCGCATTTTGTCACTCCGAGTAATCTTTCAACACCCAGATCCTGCTTGCATTTATCAAGATTACCAGTTACTCCACAAATAAAGTCTTCTCGCTTACTTGTAGTAGTACTATTTATGTGATAAATAGCATTAAACCATATTACTGTTTCATCTATTGTCATTTATGAACAATGTTTATGGACAATAATCCCATGCAAAAGTACAAATCATCTACAAAACAACCAAATATTTAAGTTTTTTTTAACAACTAGATAAACATCAGCAATTCTTATGCCAATTCGTAAATATTTGAATAGTTTAATAGGTAAATCAACAATCAAGTCCAGGAAGATCGATCTCAGGAATCATTCCTGTAATCGATAATTCAACAAAAACAAAACATATAAGCAGTGCGACTTAAGTCATAACTTCGCTTTTAATAGATTATTTTCTATGACTCATGTATTTTGGTTCCTTTATTTCCCACTTTGACGCATTCTGTTCTTTGTCACTATGATCTCGCAAGTAATTGCGATACCATAGAATCACGTCACATAGTTGAAGTGCGAAACTATTAAGGAGGTAGGTCGAACCATCCACGCTTTTGATGTAATCAGAAACGCTTGTTGAATCAGCATCTCCGCTCTTGGAATGCACATCTGCAGGGAGAGTATTAACCATTGAACGGATTACATCGTTTAATGCAGCAGGTAATATAGTTTCTTTCGCCTCGACTACAACAATATCGTCGCCATCTTTAACATATTTCATAGCATGCTTTCCCGCCAAGATGCAGCTCGACCAACGGGTGTTCATGTGTTTTCCCCATTCGGGCAACATACCGTTCTCAATCATTGACCTAAAGACGTATTCCAGAACGACTCTTGCTTTCTTGAACTTGTCATTGTAATCACTCGCATCAATCTCACCGGGAAAATGAATTGGAACCAACAAATCTTCAAGTGCATTATATGCCTCATCATCAATCTTGCATTCCTCGATGGCCTCAAACACATTGCGGTACATCTTTTGGATTTGTAGACGAGGGGATACTTGAGCGTGATACTGAATGCGATTATAGAGCATTTCGGTATCTGTATTCTTGGAATAATACTTCTTGTTGGTCGAATCGGTCCAATCCTTATCCCACTTGAGGCGCTCATCGTTGATGCTATCTGAAACCTCGCTTGTATCACCACCGGTCAACACATACCAGGGGATAGTACGATCTTTGGTCACAGCTAGCACCGAGATGTCTTTGAGTGCTTCCCTAAGAAATACCACCGCACTATCAGCACTATCTTTATGGTGTTTACATTTGGCATCCAGAATGATGGCAGACCAACGGTCATAATCATTCTCTAACGCCTCTTTGGCATCGTCCCAACAGGGAAATGGGACTAAGTCCAAACCAAAGTTTTCGGCCTTCAACGGAAACGTTTCTGTTACTACAGGGTCATCTTCAACCCAAAGTACCTGAATCAAATCGTAATGTTTCATATACCTAAATCTTTAAAACTTATTGAATTGCTGTTAGACTTAAATCTTAGAACATACTTAACAGTATATTCTTCATTGGGCGTTGATACGATTTCGACGCTACCACCGTAACGACGCATAATATCATCAATCTCGTTGCAACCGATACCATTGTGGCCATCGTGATGCAAGGCACCAGAAACGCCATATTCCAGCAACGATGCAGTGTCCCTGTCCGCTGGAATTGCAGTACCGTTGTTCTCAACCACTACTACAAGGTTCATTCCATCAGTATGCCACGAGAAACGCAACTTGTAGTCATTGCGGTTTGAATCAGTAAACCCATGCGCTATTGCGTTGGCAACCACGTTGTCGAGGACCCGCTTGAATGCATCCTTCGAGAAGTATAGCACGGAAATGGGATCATCCGCATAAGCAATCATGTTACCTGTTTCCGGATCTCGAACGTCATTCCCAAATTGATTGTTGCCTTTCTTCCAATTAATAATCGGCTTAAAGTTCAACCAACCACTCTCTTTTTGAGCAACATATGCCTCAATGAATCGCTCAGGGTCAATCATTTGCGGATTATCAAAGCTGTACTCAACATCGGCAATGTGTTCAAGAGTAACCATCATATTCTTGAGGTTAGGCTCAATAAACTCAAAAGCCTCTTTTACGGTAGTACCTTTGCGTCGGGAAATAACATCTGCGTCAGAAAGATTACCATTCTGTCGCAAACGATACGCATCCAGAGCATAGAACATGGCCTCAATAGAAGACAAAGACTGGGTCAGAGCATGCTTTCGCATTCGGACTGCCTTCTTGTAGTCCTCATGGTTCTTCTTCATTTCTTGTTGAACAGAGAGAAGAGCATCATAGTTAGCCTCTGCCAAGAATTGTAAACGCTCTTTAGGAGTATGCTTGGGCACGATAATTCTGTCAAGAATCAATTGAGTCCCAAACGCATCAGGTAAGCCATCACAAATAGATAGTATTTGTCTCTTTACTTCTGATGACAATAGTATGGCAACAAGATAACGAGTATCAATATCCGGTCTTGGGAGAAGGCACGGAACGTTGTATTTTGCTGCAAGTTTTCTGCCTTGCGTTTGATAGCCAACAACAAGTTTCCCTCCTTCACAATATGCTAGCACCGCAGAAGGATCAAGATTCCTGAACATAAAAGCACTCTTAGCAATCGGCTGTAATGCTTTTGAATCAAGACAAGCATCTTTATATGAATCACTCAAGTCAGAAAGATTGACCACTAAAGCCCTATCTTCTAGTTCTTTTTCAGACGGCAAACGAAATGAAAAGTCTTCTATTCCTTTTGCTAAAGTGCCCAACGGACAACCATTATTAGGCCGCTCGGTAAGATAATAACTAGGCCATAATAAATCATCTTCCAGGTCATTAGCTCTTACATTAGCAGTTTTTCTGCTCTTACGGCTCTCTATTTGAACTGTTGAGTGCATTTTCTTTTCAACGAAAAGAAGAATATCGTCCAAATCACCGACAACCATACTTTTTGCTCTATGAATATCCTTCTCTGTTGTAATAATGGACTCTATGGCTTTTTCTTCAACAAGACGATGAAGGAATAAAAGCCAATTCTTACTAACAAGGTGATGCCCATTCTTATGTGGTGCGCGTGTTCCTTCACGTGTGGCAAAGATAACCATACGCCCCCCTTCTTTCAGCGAAGCATACAATCTATTAAAATCCCATTCGAATCCAAATCCGTTAATATCATCAATTGCATCATACACAATCAAATCAACAGAATCTTCTTTAGGCATTGTAAAATCACTAAATGAAACAATCCTAGAGTGGATTCCAGTCATTGCATATACGAAAACCTGTCCAAGTGCCCAATGTAATCCAGCAAATCCAGTTCCATAGATCTCATTGTTTTCAAAGCATTGAGCTATTTCTCCATAACCTGAATTTAGAGCATAAACGGTCTTCCCAGAGTAAACTGTCAATTTTTCTTTCAAGTATTTAATAATCCACGAGGATAAGGGACTGTCATCATTAATTTGATAACGAGAGTCCTCCTCGCAGGTATGAAACCATTCTGCCTCATGCTCGAATTCATATGAGACCAAACCTGAAAAGTTCTGACATAAGAACTCAAACTCTTCGGATGAGAATGCCTCGCTTTTATATATTTTAGCATAATCTGACAATATATCAAGAACTTCATTCCTGGCACTATCTGCTGCAACTATTTGATATAATTTTGCTAGTAACTGATAATCCGCCCGACATTTTTTGACAGTATCCGACATATATCTATCTATTTGGGAACTTTCGCCATTCAAGCAAAAGCTAGACAAACTGTCAACAAACTCCAAGTCCGCATCACAACCAGGGAAAATAGTCATAAGGTAATTCAACACTCGCTTGAAATCAATTACCTGATCACTTGTTATTATTCTATCATCCACTAAGATATATGGATCATTATTCTCATTGCGAAATGAGATTCTTCGTCCTAATTCCCACTGCAAATCAGCAATGTTGTCCTTTACGAAGTTGCGATACTTGGCTACGAGGCCCTCTACGGTGTAGTTGTTGGTGTTGTTTGCTGTACGCATAGTCTTTTGTG
>CACYEC010000200.1 GCA_902773225.1 uncultured Bacteroidales bacterium | reverse complement strand
GCCGAGAAAAATCCCATACGGGAAGCAGAACTGGGAGGACATGCGCCTTCAGAATTGTTACTATGTAGATAAGACCCACTACATACCCGAAATCCTCTTCTCAACGTGATAGGCAGAAAGGCGAGGCGTATGTGCATGGCTTTACCTTGGCCACTGAAACAGAGGTGACGGCTGCCCGCAACAAGGCTGTGGAGCAACTCATACGTTATTCAAAGAGTGTGGATGTCGCTCGCACTGTAGGACACACAAAACTGCACCGTCTCATCCTTCTTTGGCGTGGTATGGAACTGGCTGTTGCCGATGAACTGGAAGAATAAAGACTTCTTACATACAAAAAAACGCCGTTGCCACTCAGAATATGGCAACGGCGTTTTTGCGATTCCTTATTCTGTTTATCTCTTCAGCACTTTCTTGCCGTTGACGATGTAGATGCCGCGGGTCATCTCTTTCACCCGGCGACCACTGAGGTCGTAGATGACTTCGTCTTTCAGGTTGTCAGTGGCGACGCTTTCTATAGCATCCACCTCGCCTGTTGGTGTGAGCTCGCGGGTGGAGTTCTCGCCGTAATAAACTAGAGAGAAGTTATCGTAAGTGGCCCAGACAGCATTGGTGTCGCTCATGTAGGCGCCAAGGTCGATGGTGCCGTCGGTCACCTTGATGGTCACGGTGTAGAGGCGGCCCTTTGGAGTGAAGGTATCATAGGCCACAGGCACCTTGGCGTCGTTGGCGAATACCCAGGCTACCGTCTGGTTTTCGTTGCCACCGCTGGTATAGGCCGCAGCCGTTATCTCATACACACCGTTCTTCATGTCGGTCAGACGCTGGTATACACGACCCTCGGGACTGGCATCCCACAAGTTGAGGTAATAAGAACCCGACATGTTCTCACCATCGAACATATCCGACCAGTTGCCTTGTTCGAAAGTGGAAAGACCAGCCTCGTTGATCCATCCGTCGAGGCCGGCTTCGAAGTCCCTGTTCTTAATCATCACAGAATAGTCGATGGGGTTGTCGTCGCTGGCCTCACCCATAGGAATGGCCAGTTGTGTCATGGCGGCCTCGATGGCTTCGAAGAGAGCGTTCATGTCGTCCAATGAGGCAGTACCGCTATTGGCTTGCATGGCGGTGATGGAAGAAAGAACTTCTTGTGCCTGGACTTTTGCCTCGGCCGAAGATGTTGTGGCATAGGTCACTTCAAGCGCTTCGGTGAGGGCGGCGGATTTTTCCTCGAGTTGCTCGAGCATATTGTTGAAACTCTCCATATCAGTGAGCATTTGGTTCAGCCGTCCTGTCATGGCTTCCACCTCTTCCGTGCTGGCTGTAAGTGCGTCAATCATTGGTTCCACTTCGTCCATCAGAAAGTCGTTGATGAGGTTGCTATAGTATTGGTTGCCTGCTTCCAGGGCGGTTTGGGCGTATGTCTTCAATTCGTCGAGTTCTTTATAAGCGGCATTGTTCTTGGAGATGCGCATTGTGATGTCGTCTATCTTGGGAATCACGGCAGTTAATTCGTCGCGGGTCTTGGCGTTCTTGCCTTCCTCCACAATCGACTGGTACTCCTGGAGCAATGCCTGCTGCACGTACTGCCCTGTATAGTCGGGAGCATTGTTAAGATAGAAGTCGAGCCAGTAGAGGTAGGCATCCTCACCCGAACCGAAATAACTCAGACGGAATTTGTCGCAACCCGACCATACTTCGGTGGAGTCGGTGAACAACACACCAAGGTCAAGGGTGTGGTCGGTCACTTGGGTCACCACTTTGTAGGTTGCGCTGCCTTTGTCGGTCGGGTAGGCTACCTCGGTCTTCATATCGCCTGCGAACACAAAGAAATGGGCGGCATTGGAGTAAGCACCGGCTGAGACTTGGTAGATACCGTTGGGAAGGCCTTCCACCACTTGGTGTATCTTTCCGTAGGCGTGGTTGCCCCAGATGTTCAGGTAGGGGACGATGATGTCCTCATCGTTGGCCATGCCTGTCCATGAAGGAATCTCGAATGTTGGGCAGTTGGCTTCGTTGACCCAACCTTCAAGCTCAAGGTCGAAGTCAGGGTTCACGATGAATGATGTGTAGTCCTTGGGATTTTCAGGGGTCACCTCTTTCTCGTCAAGTTCGGTCAGAGCGTTCACTAAATCGTTGAAAGCCTGCTTCAACTGCTCCACTGTACTGCCAGCGTTATCATAGACAGTTTGTGCGGCGGCTACATCCACTCCACGCGACTTCGCCTCGTCAATCTTGGCTTTCAGTTGCTCTGCCGCTTTGTAGATGGTGATGGCGGCATAGTAGTCAGCGTATGCGCTGCTGCTGACAAATGTCCATCGTAGTTGTGCCACGTCCCCTTCGTTCAACTCATTGGGGTTGACGAGAGGATAGACTACGGTATTTTGCACTCCGTTGTTCACGATGCCGCCGAAATATGAGTTGGGGTATGCAGTCTGGTTGTAGGTAGGGTTCAGGTCGCCAGGGAAGATGTAGTAGGTACCGTCTGCCTGCTTGGCGAACTGCCAGTAATAGTTGGCTTGGGCATTCAAATCGACAAATGCTTCGCCGTATGGATTCGCGTCGGTGTCAGTGAAGACTTGTTTCCAACCTGATTTGGTGATGGAGTAGTCGTTGATGAGGTAGGTCTTGCCGTCCCATTCGCCCGCTGGGTTGCCTTGCTCATCCACAGGGATATATTCAGTCACGATTACTTTCAATCCTTCATCTCCAAGAGATGTCTGGGTGCCCCAAGCGTTGCCTTCGGTGAAGAACAACTTGGCGTCCATGTTGTAGAGATACATGGTGTCGCCCACAACGAAATCGGTGATGGTGGTGATTTCGGGTCGAGTGCGCTGTGCGCTGACTGTCAAAACACTCGACAATGCCAATACAGTAAGTAAACTTTTTCTCATGTTGTTTATTGATTAGGTTTTGTTTTTTGTCCGTCAATTTGAGTTGGACTTGATTGAGATTGTTATAATGAATATGCAAAGTTAGACAAAAACTCGGATTTGCAAGCTAGACCAAATAAAAAACATCAACGATTCTTTCTGGGTGATTGCCAATCAGAGTCGAAGAAGGGATTGAACCAGATGGCGTCCACGCCAAGGCTTTTCACATAGTCGAGCTTGCTGATGATGCCCTGTATATCGCCAATGCCGTCGCCGTCGGAATCACAGAAGGTCTGTGGGTAGATTTGGTAGAAGACAGCGTTCTTTGCCCATTCCGGGACGTTGGGAATCTCATACTTCCCTGTGATATTCTGTGCCGATGCGGCAAGCGAGATTGCCGTGGCGAACCATGTCAATAGTTTTTTCATATTCATAGTTGTGGTTGGTTAGTGATGGGTAAATGATATTTCTCCAGCACATCTATCACTGCCTCCCAGTCCTTGTCGCCCTCGAATCCGAATTTGTCGTCCAGACCTACGTTGAAGTATAGTTTGCCGTCGAAATTGTTGAGGGCTGTATTGCTGACTTCAGGATTCGAATTGACATAATCGAAATGAACGCCTTCTTGTTCAAATCGGGCAAGGTAGTCTGCCAGAGGCCCTGGGTGACATGCAGTCCAGAGAATCATGCAGATGTCCTTGCGGTCGGAAAGTTTACGCAAAGCCTCCAAGGCATGAGGGAAGAATGCATAAGTCTCCTTTTCTTCATAACACGCCTTGAGGATGGTGTCGTGAATATCTACTGCCACATAGATTTTTTCCCACTGTTTCTCTATCTTTCGCTCAAAAGCCGCAACAAATGCTTTGGTGATATCCATAGTCGTTTCTTTTTGAGGGTTAAAGGCTTGTATTATTTCTCTACAGTGAACTCCATGGCGAAACTCTCGTTTTGGAGATGGGAAGGGACTTGCAAGGTGACAAACTCCCCGTCGGCGTTCCAAGTGACTTTTTGACCGCAGCCCACAATCCTCACAGCAGAACCTTTCTTCGGCACATTGCCATGCCAAGTCAAAGTCTTGACTTGAGTGCCATTGTCTGCACAAGTATGGATGGCGTAAAGTGTCTTGCTGTCCTTTGAGGAGGTGAACCAGACGTTGCCTTCGTGATAGTGCGGTGTGGTGACTGTGGAATAGATGGCCTTGCCATATTGACTCAGCCAATGGCCGATGGAGTCAAGGCGCATTACGGCGGCTGGCTCAATCTGTCCGTCAGGAGTCGGACCAACACCCAGTACAAGGTTGCCGCCTTTGGCCACGATTTCCACAAGCGTGTTGACAATGTGGCGAGAACTTTTCCAACGGGGCTTCGGCACCCATCCCCAATCGTCGCTCAGCGGTATGCAACTCTCCCAAGGATAGTCGAGTTGCGTCTCGGGAACGGTCCGTTCTGGAGTCTGGTAGTTCTCGTATGGACCATGGATGGTGCGGTCAACAATGATGAGGCCTGGCTGGTGGTGGCGCGCCATCTCTGCGATGAGGGGCATATTGATATCCTGATGGTTTTCGGAACATACCCACCCGCCATCGAGCCAGAGGATGTCAACCTTGCCGTAACGCGACATGATTTCCTCTATTTGGTTGTAGGTGAATTGTTGGAACTGCTGCCACCGCCATGGGTATTGGCTGATGGGGTAGTTCACGTTGCGCCCTTTGGTGGGGAAAACATCCCACCAGTAGTATTGGCTGTGCCAGTCGGGTTTGGAAAAATAGGTGCCAGTGGTGAAACCACGGTCGCGGAAGGCCTTGAGCACATGGCGCAACACATCTCGGCGGGGGTCGTCCTTAAAGGCGTGTTGGGAAATGCTGTAGTCGGTGTAGCGACTGTCGTAGAGGCAGAAACCATCGTGGTGCTTCGTCGTGAAAATCATATAGCGCATGCCACATCGTTGCATGGTCTCAGCCCATTGTTCCGGAGAGAATTTGGTGGGGTTGAACGCATCAGCCAGTCCCCAGTACCATTGTTTGTACTGGTCGTAGGTCATCGTCGTGTCGCGCTTGATCCAGTCTTCGCAGCATATCGACCACGACTCCACGATGCCGGGTACGGAGTAGATGCCCCAATGCAGAAGAACACCGAACTTCTGG
>CACYEC010000199.1 GCA_902773225.1 uncultured Bacteroidales bacterium | reverse complement strand
TCAATCCAGCTCCCCTCCCATCTAAGGGGAAAGGCTACGGGAAAGGCTACGGGTAGGCGACGGAACGTCGGGAATGGGCGAGCTTGCTCGGGAATGGGGTGCCTGCAAGGCGGGGTGGGGTGTTTCACCCTCGAACGTTCGAAATGCTCTAAGAGCATGAGTCACCGACAGCCTGGGTGGGGTGTTGCATCCTCCCGTCCCCGAAGGGGACATCTCTTAATAACCGTGGGTGCATGAAGCACAGCTGAATGCACCCATGGTCTTTTCATCTATCCTCCACCCCTCGACCCTGAAAGGGTCGCCCATCATCTGCAGGGCAGTCCTGTGTTCGCCCTTTCCATGGGCGGTGTCATCACTCGCAAAAGACTCCCCTCCCATCTAAGGGGAGGGGTACGGGTGGGGTGTAATCCGAATTCGTTATCCCGTTATCCCGTTATTCCGTAATTCCGTGAAGCATTCGATAATTCGTGATAAACAGAAATCTCTTCCCTCTTGATTGAATATGTATTTTTCTTAATTCTTAATTCTTAACTCTTAACTAAATTAAGATTCTTAATTCTTATGGCAACTTCTAAAAAACGAACAACAAAAAATTGGTTTTTCGATGATTTGTTTGGTGGTTTAGCGAAAGTTTTGTAAAATTGCAATGCGTTCTCACGCACATACCATCATCATGCTCCTGTTAACCCTCGAAAACACTGCTTCTTAGGGGCTTTATGAGCATAAACATCAACAAACAACTCTCAAGAATAAAAACGACAATGAAAAAGGCATTTCAAGGGTTTTGTGCCTTCATGATTCTTGCTGGAGGACTGTTCTGCGCCTCATGCAATAACAATGGCAACAACAATGACGGTTCTTCTACACCTGAATCATCTGACATCACTAACACCACCGACACGAAATCACCAGAGTTCTACGGAAGGATGCTGGAACACTTCTGTCAAGATCATTTCGACGACCTTTTCGAAGACATCTGGGGAAAAAGGGAATATTTCGCCAATACATTGACCGTCGACAGCGTCTCTTATGCAGGAGAACGTGAAGTGAACGTTTTTGGAGAGTTGCAATTCGAAGGACGGGCGGGAAAAGACAGACAGTGCAAGTTCGACGCCAACATCTATGAGAAAGAAAAACAGTCCAACGAATACATCATCACTTTTAGAAAACACAGTAAAAAACTAATCTCAAAAAAAGAATATATAGAGTCAAGAACCAAAACTTATCATTATGAAGAATAGTTTTTTTGCCCTCATATTCATCGCCTCTTTCTTTCTGGTAATTACAGGATGCCATCATAACGTAGAAACACCTCCAAAAATTGGAGTGGTCTTTGGAGGAGGAGGTGCGAAAGGTGCTGCCGAAGTAGGGGTGCTCAAGGTGCTGGAAGAGGCAGGAATCAAGGCTGACTATGTCACGGGCACCAGTATGGGGGCCGTGATTGGAGGACTGTATGCTGCTGGGTACAAAGCCAGCGAAATAGAACAATTGCTACTGAACGAAGAATGGATGTGGCTTTTCGACGAAACTAAAATCAAAAAATTAGGAGGGCACCGACTTCTGGGACTCATCAAAGGACCTTATTTCGTCAAGCAACTCAACAACGTGCTTGAACGAAAAGACGCACAACTATTCCACCATCTCAAAACGCCTTTCACTTGCATGGCAACTGACTTGTCCGACTCATCTTTCAAGGAAGTGAGACTCGACCAAGGGGACGTGGCTGATGCCATAAGAATATCCATGGCTTACCCCGCGCCAGGAAATGCACCCATCATGAGGGACAAACAGTCGCTGGCCGACGGAGGAATGGTCAACAACCTACCAGTCGATGTCGTCAAGGACATGGGCGCGGAATTCGTTATCGCTATTGACCTGGAACAGAGCGACAACGAATTAGACCTCGGAATACCTTCTGTCGGAATC
The DNA here is from genome assembly GCA_902773225.1 of uncultured Bacteroidales bacterium. GTDB lineage: Bacteria > Bacteroidota > Bacteroidia > Bacteroidales > Bacteroidaceae > RUG11857. The sequence continues at coordinate 15,779 of CACYEC010000199.1, read as the reverse complement.
ATCACCAAGTGGCTGAACTTGAGACCCGACGTGGAGAAAAGACAAAAGAACATTGACAAAGCCGACATCTATATTCATCCCGACCTCACAGAATTCAGCATCAGGGACTACAACAGGGAAAAACTATCCCGTATGATTGAAATCGGCGAGGAAGCGGCAAGACAACACCTCGACGAACTCATCCAACTGGGGGAAAGAATCCAAAACCAATAACATCTCATGGTAAAATCTAAAAATCACTTGCGATTTTATCGATAATCCCATAAAATCCTTAATATCAACAGGATAATAATTCGATAATTCGTGATAACTAGAACATCCCTTAATTCTTACCTCTCAGTTCTTCCCTTTTTTTCTTAACTCTTAACTCTTAATTCTTAACTAAATAAAGATTCTTCCCTTTTTTTCTTAACTCTTAACTCTTAACTAAATAAAGATTCTTAACTCTTGTTATTTGATTCTCCTTCCTTCACGCTCTTCCTTTTCTCAATCTCCTCGACTACATCCTCCCATAACACGTCCACATCATCTTTTGTCCATTCTGCAAAGAAGTCGGGATCGTAGTCCTTGTCAATGCCGTACCAATCCAAACGTTCGCGGTCGTCTCGGCTTTTATGCTTCTTCGTGCGTAATTCAAGCAGTTCGCTGTACCCCCACACACCACCGCAGTCTTCCGGAGGACAAGCACCCTGCCCTTTGACTAGTCGGACTTCAGGCCGTTCGTCGGCGGCGTACTGGCGTATCCCTTTTACCCACACATCGTGTTCCCAACCATCCCCATAGTCGTATTCAAATACCATTCTGTCACTTTTCTTCTTCAACACATCCCGCAGGGATACAGTGTTGGCATCGGAAGCATCTGCGCTGGGAGAAAGCCAATCGTTTTTACTTTCCTCGTATTCTTCGGAACTTATGTAGTAATAGTTGCCCTTCTTGAACTGATGCAGATGACAGTTTTCCCATCCCATGCTCTCTATTAGTATCTGGGCCAACAACTCCAACGAGATGTTCGAAGGAACTACCAATTCACGCCATATCTTCACAGGAGCGTTGTTGAGTCTCACACGGAGGTGGTATTCCTCACATTCCTCCCCCAACAACAAGCCTGTAGGCATATCACCATACATGAAGTCGTCCTCATCCTCATAGTCATCCTCCTCATCATCCTCGTAATCATCCTCGTAATCATCCTCGTAATCATCATCTTCTTCCTCATCCTCATAGTCCTCATCCTCATAGTCCTCATCGTCATCGCCTTCTTCGTCATCCTCTTTAGACAAACTCTCTAAAAGTTTAAAAAGGGTTGGATGGTTATCGTCTTTGTGCAAATAGTCCTTGTAATTGATGTTCTTTGCAGACTCGACGTCTTCTTCTTTCAATTTCTGAAATAGTTTTTCCGTGTCAAAACCAAGGAATTCAAGAAATGAAATCACACCATCTATACTTTTGATACCCATATTTTTGAGCAAAAGTCTTTCGTCACTCGAAAGATTTTTCACTAAATTCTCAAACAACGGGTCTGCCGTAGCTCCCATTTTTATCTTTTTTGCCATAACCAAGAGTTTTTATATCATGACGCAAAAGTATATAAAAAAAGGAAATAGTACGCTATTTGAATAGAGGAATCTATTTCTTCACGTGAAAATGCTGTTTTCTCATTGGGATTGCAAACCGTTGCTATTGATATATCCAGAGCTTGAGTGAAATGAGAACCTGACAAACTTTTTTTAAGAAAAAACTGAAAGACTTGTTATGAAAATAGATTTGAGTTCTCTAAGTGTAATAGAAAACAAATTTCAGAAAGACCAAAATGATATTCAACATTAATATTAACTTAAAACAACAAAGCGTATGAAAAAGTTCATTTCAATTCTTTTGCTGCCCACGCTGTAGATGACATTTGCAGCATGCAGCCATGACGAAGTCGAAGATGAGGTCGCAGTAAGCCTACGTCTCTTACACCTTTCTTGACACTGAATGTTTCACCTTAATAATTCACAAACGATATGATTACTACAGGAGTATTATTCGCCCTCATTGTACATGGAATCCGATGTCTCCATTATGATATGCAGAATTGGCGAAGAGAGAAAGAAAATGAAAAGAAAATGAAAACACGGAAAAAAACATCCTCAAATTAAACTATCTCAAGTGTGGGCACAGACGGTTTCTGTCTGCTCTGTGCCAACTACTAAAAAACTAAACTATAATACTAAAACCAGAACACCATGCTACAGAAAATCGAACAACAACAGAGCCTTGCCTTGGTCAAACTGGGAATGGTGGAGAAAAACAACGGCTTGAGGAACGAGATTCTCAACCAAGTGGACATCAACGCAGACAATATGCTTTTCCAACTCAACCACGACGTTGACCTTTTTCCAGACCCCAAGGTCTTCTATGAAAAGGAAATCCCCTTTCGTTTAGAGAAGGCGGCACGCATTGACATGCCAAAGTACTCCTCGCATATCACTACTCGACTGACTGACAACCTCACTTGGCTGGAGGCTACTCTGAGAAAATTAGGTGTTAAGCATTTCAACCTCCCTTTCACGGACTACACGGTTGATAACGGGGGATGCCGGCAGAACCAACTCGACCTCATCAACATCAACAGAACTAAACTGCTCACCAGGGTCGGAACACTCATCACAGCACTCTGTTTCATGGATATGGGAATCACTGCCTTCGGGGTCAGTATTTTGTTGGGAACGACTGCTGAACAATTCCTGCTGTCACGTTGCGACAAGTCGAGGGAGAAAATCAAGGAAGTACTGCCCGACATAGTCGATGATTACAGCAACCAGATGAAAATGCACCTTATGGAATCTATTTCAAAACCAAACACTATGATTATCAACTCATTAAAAGATTTGCATTATGAATAGAAATGATCAAAACGCGATTCTTACAAGAACCGAACAGGCCACGAACATGATTGTGAGCCAGTTTAACCATGGATGCGATAACGTACATCATGCGGCACGAATGGCTGCAAGATCCTACCACTCATCCCTGCTCCTCAAGATTCCTTCTTGGATAGACGGAATTACATGCTCCAACACGGTTGACAATATCTTCAAGGTGAAGAGTCAGTCGAAAGCCTATACTGAAGAAGTGGTGAGCGAACTTAAACAACGCATCAAGGCTGACGCCACTGAATGGGCCGAATCCAGATTCGTACCACTCCTTGAGAACGAACTCAACACCCTTGCAAACACTGTGAACGCTGATACAGAGAAATGCTACGAGGAATTGGGAAAACTGCGTGTGGATCTTGATGTCAACCAACGAGAGATTGTTGACAATGCTACTCCAAGTGGAGCGAACCGATTGATTAGCACTGGCACATCGTTGCTCATCGGCGATTTAGGTGGGGCCATCATGGGGGGAGCTGGTGGTTTTGAGGGAATGTTGAAAACACTCACCTGTGAGTTCGTTGGTGGTTTCGTTCTCGGTATCATCGCGCTCTTCACGCCTATTGGGCTTCCCGCACTCATCATCACTGCCATCATTGGCATGATTGCCGGAGGGTGTTGGACGCTCAGCTCTATCGAGAAGAAAATCCGTCGAAAAGTCAAAGAAGCAGTACTGGACAGCATGAAATCAAAGGAACACCTCCTGGCATATGACAACATGATACACGGCAAGGTAGAGCAATATCTCTCCATTTTACGGGACGAAATGGAGGAAAACGTGAACAAGCTTCAACTTACGGCTGATGCCTACTCCCAGGTTCTGGCAAACTGATTGCCATACTGAATCTAATCAAAGCATAGGAGGTCTTGGAATTTCAGTTCCCACGGCCTCTTATGCCTCCCGCTTAATAACATGAACTTAAGGACATCAACTTTTATTGTTTTAATCTTAACTCATTAATCTTATGCAAACAAAATTCACGATTGGTTTTGACCAAGCAAATCATGACTATGGACTTCCTGCCGAGAATGTGAACATACCCGAGTTTGTACAGCACACTCCCGATGGATGTGATTTCCATTCTGAAGCCACCATTCTACACGACTACGGAATAGATGTCACTGAAGAGCAGTTGCAGCATGAAGCCAAAAGCCAAGGATGGTACATAGACGGACATGGCACTCCTCTTGACCACATGGGGGATCATCTCGTCAACCATGGGGTACCTGTAACAGTCACTGAGGGAAATGGATTAGACAACCTTATCAGCGAACATGCACAAGGTCACAAGGTCATTGTCGCTCTTGATTCGGGTGAACTTTGGCATCCCGGTTTTACTGAAAAGATGGAGGACATCATCTATGGAGGAATCCCAGACCACGCCCTGATTGTGGATGGTGTTTCCTTTTCAGACAACAAAGTCACTCTCACAGATTCAGGCACAGGAGACTTCCGAATGGAATACCCTATAGACCAGTTCATGGACGCATGGGGAGACTCCAACTACACCATGGTGGCTACTGATTTGTCGCCAGCTGAATTCTTGGGCTTAGACGAGGGCGTTGGTGGGGCTTGATTTTACGCAAATTCACAGCCTTTTGTTCGCAATATGTATTTTGAGCATCTTCCAAACTCATGTAGTATGGAAGATGCTTTTTCCTTTATGTTAACCAGGTCTGTTCGGAAGTGGAAAACACATAAATTTGATGAAAAACAACAACAAAGAAATACAAGTTTCTTCTCATGTCAGATTTTTTATTTTACTTTGCAGATAATAGAATATTTTTTTGTACTAAGCATTCCTCAGAGCAAGCAGTATGAACCGAGCGTCACTTCAATCCTGGAATAATCGGATTAAGTTTATTAAACAACACAAGTTGCCAATTTCGGCAGTTGCCGTGTTCCTTTTGGGAGTTATTATTTATTTCTATGGTTTTTGCCTCAGCGGCGGTTTTAACACTTTTGATGTTCTCCACCTTTCTGCATGGAGCATTTTTATACAATTGCTTGGTAGGTCCATACTATCTTCATTGGAGATGTTTGTTTCCCATTCAGATCTAACCGAAATTTTAGTCGAAGATAAACATTTCATACATGAACATCCTTGTTGGATTGTACTGTTTGTCCTTGTCCATGTTGTTGCGGTTGTCATCAGTCTCATTGCGGTTTTCAATTTTATGGGGAAGCGATTAAGACAAATGATAAAACTCTGGTGGTCAAACCGTAAAAACTATTCAGAAGATTTGTTCATTTTCTTTGATATGAATGATTCAGCATGGTTCTTAGCCCAAAATATTGCTAAGAAGAAAAACAATGAAAAACCTGTTTTCATTTTCATTGATGAGCCAGAGGAAACTGGGGAGGAGTCAAGTGGTCGAGGATTCTTCAGTTTGCTAAGAATAAGACCTTTTAGGAAGTTGACAAAAACTCGAATGAAAAGCAACCATACCCAACAATACATTAAAAATGCTTTCTTCACTTGTAGTTCGAAGAACGTCTCATCTAAAACTCTTTCTCCATCTCGATCTACATCCTCTTCTCAGTCACTTGATATTTGGAACGAATTGTCATTAGAAAATGTAAAGAAGGCCATCAACAAAAGTGAGAAAAATATACACATTTTTTTGCTGGCAAACGATGAAGATGACAATATCAGAGCTGCTAAGAATCTGTTGATGGATACTGTTGTTCAAAAGAGAATAAACAATGTGACAATTTATTGCAAGGCTAGGAATAATTATGTGAATTATGCCACAGTGAATAAAGGATTACAATTCAGGGTTAAACTCATTGACGACTCTGCTCTGTCTGTTGAACACCTCAAAAACATGGAAAACGACTTTGGTCACTTCATCGCTCATCCCATAAACTTTGTGAAACAAAACACGAATTTGGGACTGGTGGAGTCCAAATTCACGGCAATGATTATCGGATGCGGACAAACAGGGCAGGATGCCTTCCGATTCATCTATGAATTCGCTGCTTTTTTAGGACCTAACGGTCAAAAATCGCCTTTCACTTGCTATTTACTCGATAAAGACATGGATAGGATTGAAAGTGAAATGGCTAGAGAAATTCCTGCTTTGCATCAGAAGAAGGGCGACAATGAGATTGTTAAAGAAATTGATTCTTCTGATGAGATAGTTTTTCTTCATAAGGACTATAAGGAACTTAACAGCATAAATGACAACTTTCTGAAACATCATATTGATGAATTGAACTATATCGTTGTTGCTATGGGCGATGATGAACAGAATATTACAATAGCTACCGAAATTTATGAATATGCTGTGAGAAAGAGAATGAATATGGTTAATTTCCATATCTTCGTTCGCTCATATACAAAAGAGCAAGAGGAACGCCTACAGTCTGTTGTCCAATTCTATAAGGATGCATATGTGGATGGCAACAACACTATCACCATATTTGGACAAAAAGAAGAAATTTACACATACGAGAATGTAATAGTAGATGAAAACAAGGAAAATTTGGCAAAACATTATTTTGCCGAATATCGGAAAGCTTCTGCTGGATTAGATGAACCTTTGAAAGATGTCACATATTATGAAAATGAATGGAAAAAGAAAGAAGCCGACATACTGAATTCTAAAACTTTATATTCAGAGCGGATAGAGTTAATACATAAACGCAGTCAGAATTATGCCAATGTATTACACGCCTATACAATATTCAAACTGTTTGATAAGGCATACGAAGAAGAGGAAAAACTACCCATAGTTGAATCTTGCGATTTCTTGGCAAAAGTGCCTGAAGAGGATTATAAACAATGTCTGCGTAACCTGAGTATTCTTGAGCATTTGAGATGGATGGCAGCACATTATATGGCTGGTTTCACTTTTAAAGAAGGTAAGAAGAATTTCAGAAAGAAAACACATAATAACATTAAGATCTTCGAAAAATTAGATGAAAAAACGCAGAAATACGACTATGCTGTGGTTTATACCACAATAAAATTCCTTAAGGAGGGGAAATTTAATTTCTATAGGCCACATTCTTCCTCAGAGATTCTTCCATTAAAACCTTAACAAAAGAGTCCATGCGAGAATGGAGCAATGAAAAAATTACGGATAATTCAAATATAAATTAGGATTTTTATTCTCCACCGATTCTTTTATGCGCAATATTCCCCACATACTGACTAAGTATAGCTTCTATCATCAAAAGCATGTAGAGCCACGTATAGACAAATTATTGAAGGCTGTGTCTTTCTGCGCACACATGGCTTCGGTTTTCATGATAGTCACCTCTGTGCTGGAATTCGGATTCCATCTGACAGACGCACAAATGGGTGGGGTCAATTGGTTGTATTTTTGGGTGTGGGTCATCTATATTGTTGACAGGGGGAGCCATTTGGTCTTGAGGAGACAACTCTATTGGAAATCCTCATACAGTATCATCGGATGGAGCATTAACGGATTGCTCGTCCTCACTCTTATTCCTATCTTTGTGATGATGACAGGTATTGACCATAGCAGTGGAATCCTTGCCATTCTATCTAATAGAACTTTTCATGTTCTCCTGCTTTTTCTGATTTCAGTCATAGACCTGTCGGACGAGATTGTGCGTTTTCTGGGGCAGAAGTCTAACCCTGCACTTGTCATGGCCATTAGTTTCCTCTTGTTCATTCTGATTGGTTCTGGACTTTTACTCATGCCTAAATGCCTGACCGAAAGTGCACACCTCACTTGGGTTGACTCTCTGTTCACTGCTACCAGCGCAATTTGCGTAACAGGGCTTACACCTGTTGATATCGCATCCACTTTCACGCGTATCGGGCAGACCATCATTCTGGTCTTAATTCAGATAGGGGGACTTGGAGTCATGACAATAACCAGTTTCTTTGCCTTGTTTTTCATGGGTAATACTACAATCTACAACCAGATGGTGGTGCGAGATATGGTTAGCTCGAAAACTTTATCGTCGCTGTGGACAACTTTGCTCAACATTTTTGGTTTTACTATTGTGATAGAAATGATAGGCGCTGTGTGTATTTTCATCACCATTCACAATACACTTATGATGTCCATTGGAGAAGAAATCTTTTTCAGTGTTTTCCATTCCATTTCCGCGTTCTGTAATGCCGGGTTCTCGTCTGTCAACAAAGGTATGGGCAACCCATTGCTGATGAAACACAATATGCTGTATGTGGTTGTTTCGCTCATCGTTTTTCTTGGTGGTATAGGGTATCCTATTCTTGTCAATTTTAAAACCGTAATCTACAGGCATCTGCAAGCATTATGGCGATGGATGAACGGTCGGCGATATGTGAGCTTCAGTATCCCAAACCTTTTTGACCTCAATACCAAAATTGTTCTTCACACAACAATTGTGTTAATCCTGTTTGGCTTTTTGTTCATTGCTTTGTTCGAATGGAATGGTGCCTTTCAAGACATGGAAACCACAGACAAACTGACACATGCCTTTTTCAATTCTATTTGTCCTCGAACAGCAGGATTCACCAGTGTGAATCTTGGCAATATGTGCATTCAGACTATTATCGTTTATATGTTGCTCATGTGGATTGGCGGTTCTTCTCAATCCACAGCAGGCGGTATCAAAGTGAATGCGTTCGCTGTCGCTATGCTCAATATCAGAGCCATTATTCATGGCACAACACGTGTGGAGTTCGGAAATCGTGAATTGTCGCTCGATTCCATTAGAAGAGCCAATGCGGCTGTCTTTGCCAGCATGTTCGTCTTGTTTGTCGGGGTCTTTGCCATGACTTTGGCAGAACCCCAATTGTCTTTCCGTTCAGTTCTGTTTGAATGTGTATCTGCCTTGGGGACTGTAGGATCCTCCCTCAATGTCACCACAAGCCTAAGCAACGGTGGAAAAATAATCATCGCAATACTCATGTTCACTGGTCGAGTCGGCATAGTCACTTTGGCGCAAGGGATGTTGCCACAACAGAAGAATTTTCATTATAAACTTCCACAAGATAACATCATCATCTCATGAAATGTATAGTAATCGGATTAGGAACTTATGGCAGGGTTCTCGTTGAGGAACTCTCAGCACTCGGGCACGAGGTCGTGGCTGCTGATATAGAGGCAAACAATGTAGATAGAGTGAAAGACAGGTGCTCGGCTGCCTTTCAGATAGATGCCATTGATGAGCAGGCATTAGCAATTCTACCTTTTAGAACCGTTGATGTCGTTATAGTCGCAATTGGAGCAAACCTCGGCGCTTCGGTGCGTATCGTGGCATTATTGAAGAAAATGGGGGTCAACCACATATTTGCTCGAGCAACAGACATGGTACACCGCAACATCTTACAGGCTTTCAATATAGAGAAAATCTTGATACCCGAAGAGGAAGCAGCACGGACACTGGTACGTCAGATGGACCTTGGAGTAAAAGTGGATCTGTTCCGCATCGACAACGACTATTGTGTCTATAAGTTCAAAACTCCCCGACCATTAATCGGCCTATCTGTTAAGGAACTGGATTTCGAAAAGAATTATAACTTGAGAATCATTGCTGTGAAAAAGGCTGGTAAGACTCAAAACATTCTCGGCATAGAACATAAGGACAGCTCGGTTGTTCAAGTTGGCGAAACAGATTTCCCCTTAAGTGCCGAAGATGAGTTGGTGTGCTACGGAAAAGAATCGGATTTCAGAAGATTCTGTCGAGTGATGTAGATGTGTGATATAGACGTTGGCTACCGCTCTATCTTGAAGCCTAATTTTAGAATCAGTTTCAGTGTGCCGAGACTGGTGCTTCGGTCATATTCTTTCTCTTCCTCTGTCAATTCTTCGTACGGAATAAGGTCTGGATGGGTTTTTTCTCTGTCGTTCCTCTCCTCACCGTATGTCCATCCCTGTTGGATGCGAGCCTGAGCCCAAACATCATGAACGTTCTTTGCCATCAGTTCGGCAAGTTCTCTCAGCTCGTCTGACAGCTCGACATCGCTGGTGTCGATAGGTTGCGGTTTGTAGGTTTCTAACATAATAAAATAGTTTTAGTTCATTGAAAAGAGTTTGTCAAGTTAACCAAAGCGGTTTGCGTGAAACACCATTTTATTGCATGACAATTATTAAGAAGGGACAAACAGGGACAATATAACAGAATTGAACGTTAAAAAATCTAAAAACTGTTTTTCAAAGATTCCCATGTGAGATTCAAGTGATTTCACATGGGAATAACAAACTGCTTAATTGCCTTTTTTTACTATGTCATAACCAAGAAGATTGACTAGTTTGATGGTGTTGATAGCCATTTTCCTGTCATAATTCTTCTCTTTGTCAGTCAATGCCGAATAGGGTAGCAGATCTGGGTGTTTCTTTAAATCGTCATCTCTTTTTATCCCATAAGTATATCCTTCTTCAATTCGGTCAACTGCCCAAACATCATGAGCATTTTCTGCTATACCTTCCACCAAATCGGTTAAATCTGGATTGAGTGGAACAGAGTCCATTTGAATGGGTTGTGGAGTATAGCCTTCGGGGTTCGTGAAAATCTTGACCATATAGCAATGGGAAGCTTCCCATGAAAGCATGAATTTAGCCAATGGAACTTGAATCCTCTCTTCAAATTTATTCAATGGCTCAAAAATGGTAACCGTATCTGGACCGACTGAGAGAACGACAACAGCATGGTTGGGCTCCGTCTTTTTGTGGTCTTTTTTATCATAAAGAATTTCCGAGTTGACAGCTACAATCACATTCTCTTTTTCTAAAATAGCTCTCTTGATGTCATCAAGATTCGATTCATATCGTCGCATGACATAATAGCCCTTCCTGGCGAGAAGTTCTCCGATATAGAAAAGGGGAACACCATCTTTTCTCAACCAATTGTTCGCCTTTGCAATCTGAATCAATTCACAGTCATCAAAAGGAATGTTTCTTTTGTACATGATAAATTCCTCACACCGCACACCACACAGATTCTCTTCACTCTTGGCTGCCATCTTGGCCATCGGAAGTTGAGTCTCGGACAGAGAAGTCGTCTTGTTCGTTTGGACAGGCAGCGGACTGACTGAAACTGTTTGTCCATCTTCACATTCATCTTCTATATCGCCCATGTCATTGTCTCTTATCATATATTCTATTAAATCCCGGACCTCCTCGTCTGTTAGCATTGCCCGAAGGACCTGTTGGGTTTCTTTGGGTGTTGTGCGACCATCCACAAAGGCGGCTATTAATTCATCCGATAATGTCGGTTTTGATAATATATCCATAATCATTTATAGTTAAAGTCCTCTATAATGTTTCTTTTCATTGATTATTGCACATTGTGCTTCATGAAGAGCACGTTTGTGATATTCTCTGAGAGTGCCGATTTTTATATCAAGCATATCTGATACCTCTTCATAAGACAACTGCTCAAGATCGATTTTTAGTAGAAGAGAAATGTATAGTTCGATAGTTTTTATGTTTTTCCCCATTTTAACCCCATTACTTCTCATCAAACCAAATACGGTCTCCATATCATCCCGCAGGACTGATGAGTTGTCAAGGTCTTCAACAGGTATCCTGTTAATTAGAGAGCCTGATTCATCATTGTCTAACATCCTGACTTTATTTTTTTCATCTTGGGAAGATTGACTCCTGTCTTTCGGCTGTTTGACTGTTACGTATTTTTTCCCCTCATTCAAAACATAACGTTTGCAAATGACATCAAGCCAAGTCGTTAGTTTGCTTCTAAATCCAAAGTCTTTTAATCGTTTTGAGTCATCTTTAAATAGAATAGTACATAAATCATTCACTACATCATCATATTCCACTATTTTAGAATATCTTTTCAAGTCATTAATTTTCTTATAAATGATATTTCTCATCACTTTATTCTCGTAGAAGAGATAAGTGATGATTTGGGAATCTCCTTTAATCAGACCCTCAACGATGTCTTTGTCTGTATAATTCATTATTACTGAAATGCAAAAATGAGATATTGTTTTTTTGGAAAATAGTAATGCAAAAATAATTGTTTTATAGTAAAAACAGGAGTTGCACATGTGAAAAAAAGTTAATCGCGTGTTCCTGTTTGTTTCACCTCTGATGGTACACTTTGATTAAAAACACTTTTTTACAATCTTAGAGTCTTTTTTCCAATATTGCATGAATTTAAAAGCGAACATCATCCGCGATTCAGAAAAAATACCGTAACTTTGTCTTTGGATTGAAATTATTCGTATTCATTAGTCTTGTTTGTTAGATGATACTGCAACTTATATATAATGTTGCTCTTTTTAACACCCATACGTTGTTACTCAGATGGACAAGGAACCTAACATACTAAGAACGGAAAACCGAAAGATTAGGCTTTCGGTCCTTATATTCGTCATCGGCAATATCTTGTTTTTGTTTATCTGTGTGGCAATGGTGCTGTATGGGGGATACTGCGTAAGCAAACTTTTCTCTCATTCGTATTTGAAGGGATGGGAAAAGTTCGCAGTTTTAGCTGGATTAGGTGGTTTGGTCTTGTTTTTCCAGATTCTAACTCAGTTCTTTGAAACACATCAGATACCCAAAGACTATGAAGAGATAAACGAGTCCAATCGGCCAGACCTTATCGCCATAATAAACGGATTGAAGAGCAGAATGGGGATAACAAAAAACATTCGTGTGTTTCTGACAGACGAATGCACTGCATCGGTTTTCGTACTTCCCGATATTCAGAATATCTTCAGGAATCCTGAACGATATCTTTCAATTGGAAAACCACTGGTAGAAAGCCTGACACAAGCGGAATTGAAAGCAGTCCTTTCACATGAACTGGCACACTTTTCACAATTGTCAGTAAAAGAAACATCAAGGGCTGTATCGATAGGTCTGTTCGCTAAGTCATTCCTTTCGGAAAAGATAAATTACGAAGCAAAGTATGGACCGGGTAACATCACTCAGACCTTGATGATCCTATACTACTACTACTTAGACTCATTATGCCGTTTTATCAAGCGACACTATGCTCGACTTTCTGATGAACTGGAGTTTGAAGCAGATCAAATGGCGATTCGCTTTGTGAAGCCACAAACCTTATGTGACGCGCTTCTTCATATTCTTCGTATGAATCATATCGCAGAGATTCCCGAACAAATCATGATGAGGATAAAGGCAATGGGAGCAACCTTACCACCAGATATGAGCATTAACAAAGGATCCGCTCCTCAAGCTAAAATTAAACTTCATCTCGACCATCGGAAACATATCGTTCCATGGACGGATTTTGTGTATTCGCTTCTCCTTAATGGTAAGGATATAGGTGAGGGACATTTATTGAAGGGGTTTAATGCAGAAGTTGACATGCCTCCTGATGTTTACACTTTCGGTATTTCGACTTTCATTGATACACTTGATTCAAAGCCGTACACCTTCGAAGTGGAGGCAGGCTATGCCTACCATGTGGAATTGGATTACAAATACAACATTTTCAAATCTAAATATACAGTTTTCTGCTCAGGAATGACTGTTTTAAAAACCCAATCACTATGACAATCAAAGGCAACAACATTAATGGCGAGAATGAGGTAGAAAAAGACTTCACAATCATCCTCACTATTGAAGGAACTATATATAAAGACATGGAGGTTTCTGTCGCCTCTCCAAACACTACCATCTCCGATGTAATTGCCACTGCCGTCCAAGAATTTGGACTGCCTTATCATTTAGATATAGGCGAATATAGTTTGAGACGATACGAAGGTGAAAATGGCATTGGCATCGAATGCTTGTTTCCACAAGATGAAGATGGACACGAAATGACGCTGTCGGACTATAGAATCAAATCCGGTGATAGATTGTGCCTGGTAGTTGTGCCAACTGCAGGTGGAAGTGAATATCCAATGCCGTCTGATAACCCGGGAATAGATCCTCACCGTCCTAAGCCAGGGCATCAAAGTAATGGAACCATAGACTCCCATCATGCAACTGGTCGAAACGACAAGGAAGACAGTGTTTTTGACCATTCTGATTATGCTCATCATCAAAAGCATCTAATGCCCGAAAGCACTTCTTTTATTATGAAGATGCTACGATGGGTAAAGAGTAGATTTTCGAACAGGAGGAATGTCAACGCAACGGTTTTTGCTCCTTGGGCAGCAGAAAGAGGAGAGGTCATGACTGTTCAAGTATTACTCTATAAAGACTCTCAATATACAGAAGTGTTGCGAAGAGCGAAGATGGTGGATCCCGATGCAGAGGAAAAGAACAACCAAGTGATTGGGGTGCCAATGAGGAAGGGCGATGTCGTCAGTGCGCATCTGACTTTTTACACACCTGATATGGATGACTCTATGGTTCAGGTCGAGGAGAGTACAAAACAGGTGGTTTGGAACTCAAATGTGGAAGATATCACTTTCTCAGTTTATATTCACCAGCTCTATAGTAAGAAACTGCTCAATGGCAATGTCGTTCTCAAGTTAAACGATGTGCCCATCACCGAAATGGCATTTAAAGTCAAGATTGTGGATGACAAAGAGGCGATAGTGGCTTTGGCTGACATCTGTGCCACAAGATTCAGTAGAGTATTTATCTCGTATTCCCACTCTGATTTCGATAGAGTACAATATATCTCCGAGACCTGTAAAGCCATTGATTGCGACTTCTTCTTCGACCGTCATAGTCTGAAACCAGGGGACAGGTATCCTGAAAAAATCTTCAAGTACATAGATAAGGCAAATCTTTTCATCTTATGTTGGTCAGAAAACGCAGCTCTTTCCAAGTGGGTGAAAATGGAACGAGAACACGCCCTGAAGAACCTTACGTCTGGTCAAAAACTTAGGTTTTATCCCATCAGCATTCCACCGAAAACAGACTTGCCAGATGACATGAAGGATTCTTTTACTTTCGGGGAACTGAAATGATTGGGTTAGATTTTCGATTGTCGTACAAACTATTGGATTAGTTGATAAAAATCACCTTTTTTCTCATAATCTTGTTATGTTTTAGATATTTGTTCCTCTTAGATAGTAGAAAGGCACAAGAAAGTGTCTCCTACGAGAACCGAAAACAAATATCAACCTAAAACAATAACGATTATGACACCTACCGCTATCATGGGATTACTTACATCCCTCTCTTTGGAAGCAGCAACAGCCTTCTCGGCTACATCTCTCATTCCCGCTATCTACGCAAGCTGCTTTGTGGGAATTGTTCTTGGAGTAATAGGAGCATATATGGGCAAAGTATTCCGTCCTCTAAAAGGCGCAGAAACTTGGGGCACCATCGCAGCCGCAATAATAGGTACGTTCGTAGGTTACCTGTTCCAGTCTACTATGGGGGCTTTGGTTGGAGCGACAATCGCGGCAGTAACAGGAGGAATGACAATCAATATCCTTAACAAAAGTGTGTTTTGCAAAGGATACAAGACTCGCTTATAGAGTAAAAGGTACGACAGGCGATGTCATCTTGACTGATTTGTGAGTGATATGCAAACAATTTGGATAATTGGAAAATATATTGTACTTTTGCATGAAATCACAAAATGTGAGTAATGAAAAACGCTTAAACAATCAACTTATGTACAACAGAGTATTTACACCCGAAAGAATATCGGAACTGAAACCGAATGAGATTTTTGTTTTCGGCAGCAACCTTGCCGGGATACATGGTGGCGGTGCTGCCAGTCTGGCCCACAGTCGCTTTGGTGCGAAATGGGGGCAAGGTGTGGGACTGCAAGGCCAGAGTTATGCCATTCCCACCATGCAGGGTGGTGTGGAAACCATCAAGCCTTACGTGGACCAGTTTATTGACTTTGCGAAAATGCACCCGGAGTACAAGTTTCTTGTCACTCGTATCGGTTGTGGCATTGCTGCATTCACCCCCGCTGAAATCGCTCCTTTGTTCTTGAATGCCATGGATGTGGAGAATGTCATCTTGCCCAAGGATTTCGTGGAAGTT
>CACYEC010000198.1 GCA_902773225.1 uncultured Bacteroidales bacterium | reverse complement strand
TGATGACTTGACGTCCAGATAAGTCATAGAGTGGAGCATCATTCTGGCTATCACTGTCAATTAGCTCTATGGCAGTATCGTCATCAGTCTGGGGAATATAAAAGATACGGAAGTTGTTGAAGCAGGTCCAGTCGTACTGTACGCTCGCCGATTTCTTTACACCTATGCGCATCGAGCCGTTTGTTCCAACGGTGGTGACAAGATAGTTGGCCATGGCCTTGGGATCTGTGTTGAATGCCCTTTCTGCTTGGTCACGGTTATCGAGGTAGTTTCTCCACGATCCCATGCTGAATGTCTGGTCATACACCGAACGGATGGGCGTGCTGGCCGAACCAGCATACAACCGCGCATTGAGCAGTTCTGTGCCGTTCTGATGTTTGGGATAAGCCACATCGTGTGAGCCGTTGCGGTAGAAGGCTTGCACATAGACCAAGTATTTGCCAGGTTTCAGTTTGGTCAGTATTTGGTACATGTCGAAGTTGGTGTTGAAGAATTCGCCCACGTTATGCTCCAACGACGGTGTGCTACCCTGCCATCCTGAAGTCTGCATGGTTTTGAAGTCGGGGTTCTTCAAGCTCGAGGTCAGTTCGTTATCCGTGTCCATCAGTCCAGTTACATATTTGTCTAGAGAAGTCTTCAACCTGGAAGCCATCACCTCCAACTCCTTGTTGGTGGCGTTGTCTTTGCCCAACAGATCCTCAGCCCTGACGATGGCGGCATTGAACTGTTCAGCCCCTGATGAGTTCTCCACGACAAGGTTTTTTGCATTTTTCACCAGTTCCGCCAACGACTTCGTCAGCATGACTTGCCGTGTCTTAGCCTCATTGGAGATGATGGGCGTGTCGTCCCATTCATAGGTCGGGATTAGCAAGGGTTGAGGTGCTGTGGCATCCACCTTGACGCGCAGAATGGTGAATGAGCATGGTTTGAAGGTGTATTGGAATTCCTCTGAGAAACCTTCAAAGGTTGTCGTCAGTGGCGAGATGCGCCTGGGTTGTTCAAGGGTATTCTCATCACTCAACTTGTTGGCAGACAAAGTGGTGACCGTCCCCGTCGATGCGATGCCGCTGGCATTGAGGCGGATGGTAGCCGTGGTGGACTTCTGTTGTGCGTTCACCACCTTTACCACCATTTCGCCAGTCTCCTCGTCATATCCGCCAAAAGCCTGTATGCGTCCGTTCTCCAGGTCGCTGAGTGGCAACTCGATGATCTTCACGTCGTCAATATAGAGCGTCAGCCCAACTGTCTCTTCCATCACAAGTTTGATTCTATACCATCGGTTGGACTGGATATGGGTACTGACAGAACTACCCATGGATGAGCTGTTGCCGTTGGTCACCTTCTCAAAACCGGTCTTGGTATTGCCCCAGCCTCCGATGTTGACGCGCCAATGCGTGTTGATATTTGTACTGTCGCCAGCGAAGCAGATGAGGAATCCCTCACTGCCGCTGGTCTTTCGTGCTTCCAGTTCCAGTACACTGTTGGTGAACGAGGCCCCATTCATCACTGTCAGGCAAGGTGCTCCGTCAGCGGTCTGTTTATAAGTGTCACCACTCATTGTCCATGTGCCGCCTCCTTCTGTCCATTCGTTAGGCCGGTTTTCGAAATCGCTCTCGTAGAGCACCTTCGTTCCGTCGAGGTTGGTCACGCGCACGTTGCGGAACTCGGCTTTTGTACTCCATGTGCCGACTCCTATTCTCCCCCTTGTTTGCAATGTCTGCTCATTGGAGAAGAGCCGCGTCTTGACGTTGTAGCTGGGTCGGTGTTGGGAGTAGAGCTGTTGCACATAATAGGAAGCGCGTCCCATGATGCGGTTGTTGTCGAAGTGGATGAGGTTGCACGCCCAGTTGGGTGCATGAATGTTCTCCAGCAGGGGAGCGTATGATGCCATGGTCACGAAGTCGCTGTTGCGTTCCATGTTGCCGATGAAGACAGCCTCAGAGAGTGCGGCCTCCATGTTGCCGCTGCCCACCTCGTTATTTGTGGCGTATTCTCCGGCATAGATGGTGTAGTCTCCACGTGGCGCGGTGTCAAACAGGGTGGCGGAATTATAGAATTCATCAGGAGCCACATACCAGTGCACGTCATACATGTCGGTTTTCTTGAACTGTCCGGCATCGCTCCAGGACATGGTATTGATGAAGGTGATTTGAGGATATTTGCGTTTCAAGTAGTTATAGAAGAAATCAAAGCGTTTCACGTAGCGGTCTGTGCCGTTCTCGTTGCCCAGTTCCACATATTTCAGGGGGAAGGGTTCCGGGTGTCCGGCTTCGGCGCGTTTGGCAGCCCACTCGTTGGTCATTGGGTCACCGATGGCATACTGTATCGCGTCCTCGATGTCCTGACGGTAGGTCTGCAATGCTTTCGCATCGGTGGCTTCGATGAAGTCGCCGTTGCGTATGGAGCACGACAGGCCCACGTTTGCCACGAACATGCCGTCCATGCCCATGTCCTCACACAGTTGCAGGAACTCGAACATCCCCAGGCCGTAGGTGGAGCGGTAGCCCCAGAGACTGAACTCGCCCCGTCGAGTCATGGGGTCGCCCAGTGTCTCCTTCCATTTCACACGGTTCTCCAAGGTGAATCCCTCGACGATACAGCCACCAGGCCAGCGCAGGAAGTTTGGATGCAGTCCTTCGAGCATCTCGGCCACGTCTTTGCGCATTCCGTTCTCGCGTCCTTTATAAGTGTCGGTGGGAAAGAGCGACACATAGTCGATATCATAGTCCGCTGTTCTGCTATCGAACGCAGACAAACGCAGGCGGAATGTACCGTCGGTCATGTCGTTGGTGGCAGTCAAGACTCCCGTGTATTCGTGCCATTGGTCATCAGCTATGACATTGAAGTCAGTGTCGCCGAATGTTGTTCCGCTCTTGGTGACAAACTGCGCCATCACCTTGGCCGAGGTCGCGCTTTTCAGGTAGAAACGCAGTTTGTAGGTTGCGCCTTTTTTCGTCGCCACACCCCAATAGCCGCTGTTGGTCACGTTGACGTTAGCTGCAGCTGTTGCGTTGGAGATGGCCAGATGTAGGGCATGTGGTGTGTTCTCATGCAACGGGGCGTCTGGTTCCATCACATCCTTGCTCAGTGTGCAGCCGCTGCTGGTGACGTTCCATCCCGTCCATTTCTTCGCCTCTATATTCCAGTCGATGGCGAAGTCGGCGTACCAGCCGCCATAGTAGTTCGGTGCATGGGGTGAATAGACACGTCCGTCACGGTAGGTGGTGCCGCTGGGATACACCTGTTCCTCGAAGCCGCGGTTTTGCAGCATCTCGGCATAGAGTCCGCCATCGCCTGCATGGTTGATTTCCTCGAAGAACATGCCATACATCGATTTCGAGACATCGTGTCCACGGGTACTCATATCTACGTAAATCTTACATTCCTGTGCATTGGTCATCAGGGTGGAGGTCAACAATGCCGCCAGTATAAACGTTTTTCTCATCATTTTCAGTTTTATGGATTCAAGTTCCCAAGTTAAAAAGAAGTTGAGATACTGGTTTTAGTAACTTTGAGGTGTCAAACAAAAAGATACCAAGCCCTATACTCATCCACAAAGGTATATACTTTTTTTCAGAAGTCGGCAAGTTTTTCAAAGAAAATGATGCCACGAGTGCAATGAATGCGATAATGGTTATGACAAACGTTCTCAAGTGTAACTGCAAACAGACATAGCTGCAGTTGTTCGGATTGCTGTTGTTATTTTCTGTTTTATAATAAATGTTAAAATTGAGTTAAATATGCAGAATTAGTATTTATATGCACTTAAAATGGCGGTTTTTGGGCGATTTTCCGTATTTCCATGCAATGTTATATGCAAAAATGTTTCATGGGTATGACATTTTGAAACATTATGAAACATGCTCGTGGGATCTTGTTCTGGGATTCTTGCTGCGAACTTTTTGTGTTTTGGCATGGCGAGAAATCGAAGGCGAAGCTTTATAACTTGAACGTCGCCCTAAGCATGATTGTTCTTCCGCAGAGGCCGTAGTCGTAGGTGTAGGTGTTGATGCCGTCGAAGACGGTGTAGGCATAGTGGCGT
>CACYEC010000197.1 GCA_902773225.1 uncultured Bacteroidales bacterium | reverse complement strand
GGCAAATCGTTATGTTAATGCTACTTATCCGGACCTTGATGCAAATAGTAATCTTTCTTGGACTACAAAGGATGAATACAATGATATAGCACCTGAATTAAGAGAGATTGCACTTGGTTTCTGCAACATAAAAAAAATCATAAGGTCACTGGAAATAGGTCTGAATATAGATAGATATGGTTCACCTACTCGTAGAGGCTTAAGGCAAATAAAACCTAAAAACAGTGACACCTTAACAGGAATGGATAATTATCTCTATACTTTAGATAATATAGTCGATAAAGGTCGAGCAGTTTTACATCGAATGACAAATAGAATGGTACAAAATATGGGACTTAATCCAAATGACGTACCTTATTGATTAAGCAGCCATCAAACCTACTCTGATTTCAGACCACTTACGAACTAGTCCGATAGACTTATTGAACATATCAATAAAGCGTTCCGTTTGGGACGCTTTTCTTGTATTCCACCTATACACAGCCTCGTCAATGTATGACTGCAAATGAGCATCACTCACATCGTGGTAACAACCTGTTATCATCCTTCTGAAATGGCTCCAAAATCCCTCAATGCCATTTGTGAAGATGTCATCCTTGACATACTCATCAGAACCGTGGCACACAACCTCGTGAGTATAACCAAGTTCTGACAGACCATTGTATGAATTCAACTCATCAGTGATAACCCTTGAACCATCAACAACGAACTGACCAATGATGGGAAGCAATGTGTCCTTGTTGGTGTTCTCAACCACGAATGCGTGAACATACGACATAGGCTCTTCCTCACCTTTTGCATTGATGAAGACATCACGCTTCGCCATACCAAAGACAGGTGTCTTGGTCTTGGTTGAACGTCCCTGAGTGTGTGGTGTGCGCATTGACTTGTGCTTCCACTTCTCCCTGCCACCGATATACACCTCGTCACACTCCACTGTGCCGTCAAATCCTTCCGCGTCACTCTGTGAAAACAGAGCGCGTATCTTGTGAAGCATATGCCAGGCTGTTTTCTGTGATATGGCTATGTCACGAGCCAACTGACAGGATGAAATGCCTTTCTTGTGGGAAGAAATAAGGTACATAGCCACGAACCACTTGGTAAGTGGTGTCTTGGTGTTCTCAAAGATTGTTCCTACAAGGCAGGAAAAGTACTTGTTGCAATGAGTGCAATGGTATCTGCCGTTCTTGGCGGTCTTGCAGTGATGTTTGCCACAATATGGGCAAATGATGTCTCCGTCAGCCCATCTGCTTTCGATAATTGTCTGTTTGCAGATGTCTTCGGTGTTGAAGTAAGTGGTAAGAGAAATAAGGCTGTTGAACTTGGTAAAATCTATCATATTTGTAATGTTTTCCATACACTACAAAATGTAAGAAATTTATTTGAAAAGTCCAGCCTTTAGAGTGTTAAAAATGCTGGATTCGTGTCAACTCGTCTATAATTGCCAAATTTTTAGATTCACATGGGTCTTTTACCGTTTTAGTCCTTTTTGTAATTCTCATGAATTCATCAAACTAACGTTCTTTTATTAAAGTTTTACTTTAATAAAACGCTATAAAACATTATTCATGTGCGAGTTATCAATTTGATTTTGTACTAGTTTAAAACAAGTTTACGCATAATCAAACGTTCGGATTCTTCGCGTATCGCAAGTCTCGGGCTTCCCAGTTGATTTCCAGTAAGGTCAGACCGTAGCCCTTCTTCATACACGAGAGTATCCCAACGGCAGTCCAATGTTGGCCTTCCTTGGGTCTCGAAAGCACGAACTCCCAGGCGTTCGTTCCGTTCGCCAGTGTCGTTTTCTGCAGAAGTTGTTTCTGCTCCGATGTTATTGTTTCCAGCATAACCATCCATAATTGTTGATTCTTGTTGCGAAGTTAGAAATAAAACACGAGATTCGGAAACATTTACCATACAATTTTTGTTACGGGTTTGCGACAATAGGTCGTGTTAAGGCTTTCAGGAATTATCAAGGCAAGGACAGATATTACAACCTTTTTCATTTCTTTACCTACTGCACGATGAATAACTAAATTTCCTATATGGTGTCGTGAGTATACAAATGCGATTAAGCGAGGGCAGAGTTGAACTTGTTCAAACTATGCCGAGTGTGAGCATTTTAGGCGAAGCCACAAATGCGATTAAGCGAGGGCAGAGCCGAACTTGTTCAAACTATGCCGAGCGTGAGCATTTTAGGCAAAGCCAATGTTTCCTAATGTCATACCCATGAAACATTTTTGCATATAACATTGCATGAAAATACAGAAAAACGCCCAAAAAACGCACTTTTAGGTGTATATTAATGCGGATTTTGCATAAATTCCATCATTTTAACATTTACTATGAAACATTTGACACCAGCACTTTTTCATGCTGAATGGTAAGTCAAATAGTATTAGTAGCCCAAAAAACAAACAAAGAATGCTGTATTTACCTTATTCCCAAGCGCGAGGAACGCCCTGCATTCATGAACTTCATCAGATAGGTTCAGGTTTAACTAATAACTTACGTTAGAGGGTACACTCAATCAGAGAACTTGAGGAACACATCGTTCAAGTTTAACTAATCAACTTACGTTAGGGTAGGGGATATATGATTATTTATCTCATGATGAATCATGTTATTAGCACATTTGGTTATAATATTATGAATAATGAGGATGAAGGTATAAATGATCAGATTACTTACTGATCTTTCCCACCATTATGAAGGATCGTAACATACTGACGCTGAAAGCGTCTCCTCTCAGTAACCGAGGGTGCTTTGCACCCCCGGATAGTACTGGTATATTACTTATTCAACTTAATCCAAGTCAGTTTCTTCCATAGATTCTCCAAAGGACCGCGTTGGTGGTTCTTAAACCAATATCGACAGAAAAGGTATTGGCAGACGACCATGCCTAAACCAATGAGAACAGCGTAAGTGATGCCGACAAGACGATAACATGACAGCCCATAGCCACAGAAGATGAAACTACCAATGATAGACTGGAGCAGATAGTTGGTGAGGCTCATGCGACCATAGATGCACAGGTGACTCAACACACTTCGAACTCCATCGAAAGCATACCATGCAGAAACCACAGACGAAACTGTCATCAGCAGAATGAAAAGGCTATAGATAGGTGTGAGCCATTGATGTAAATCTTTAAAACCACAGATACTCAATATAATAACAACCAGCGTAGACAACGAGAAAATAAATAGCCATACCTGACGATTGCGACCCTCATCATAGAAGAGTCTTTGTCTGCCAAGTTGCATACCAAGAATAAAGAGGCAGAGCAACTGAGTCAATCGTCCGCTGAACACATTGTACCTCAAGTTGAGTTCAAAACCGTATCGAAGATTGTTGATGGCATTGTCCATGAATGAACCCGTTTCATGCAGACTAATCGTTCTGTTGTAAATCTTAAACAGTGTGGTATGGTTGATTTCTGTGCCAGTCAGCAGACAGAACAGTTCTACAGGTTGAATGGCAAGCAAGGCTATGATACACCAGACAGCCCAAGATGGAAGAAAACTAATGGGAATGAGAAACAATCCATAAACTGCGTAAAGCATCAGGATGTCGCCATCATAGAACGCCACATTGATGAGGCCAAAAACAAACAACAGACACATACGCCAAGCAAAACGACCTGAAAACGATTGACCTTTTTGTTGCTGGTTGTCGTTCATGATGAAGAAACTCAGTCCGAATAGCATGGCGAAGATGCCATACATCTTTCCACTCAGCAACCATGTCATTACATTGCCAACCAATTCGTCGCATGGTAACGTATGTACGATAGGTTCTTTTGTGAAAATGTCGAAATGCTCAACAGCATGAAACAATATAATGCCAGCTACCGCGATACCTCTCAAGGCATCGGCGACATCGATACGTGTGTTGGGAAGAAAACGAGTTGCGTACAATTTAATTAATTCTAATTAGCGTGTTGAGATTACAAAATTATATAATAATGTGAATTCAACGAAAAAATACGCAATAAAATTATTACACTTTTGACATATAATCACGATTATGTTTAATTTAAGAAAGTGGATTTACAAGAATTTGTAGGATTCCCATCAACCACTCCCCTCATTAGGGTTTACACTTGAATAAGTCTTTTAGGCCGAAAATGAAAAAGGGATGAAGTGATTCAAACCATCTCCATCCCTCTAAAAATTTATATCATGCTGTTGAATTACTTCATATTCGTATAGACGTTCTGCACGTCGTCGAACTCCTCCAGACGCTCAATCATCTTCTCAAGTGTCTCACGTTGTTCGTCGGTCACTTCTTTCAGGTCGTTTGGCACATAGGTAAATTCGGCAGAAGTAATCTCGAAACCATTGTCCTCCAGATATTTTTGGATATTGGCGAACTGATTTGGCGCTCCATAGATAGTGATAGTTGTCTCATCCTTATCTTCGTCATATTCCTCATCGAACTCGTCGCTTACGTCAAACTCGATAAGTTCAAGAATCATTTCGTCCATGTCCATACCGTCCTTCTTCTTGAATGAGAACTGGGCGTAGTGGTCGAAAAGATATGCCAATGACCCCATGGTGCCAAGGGTGCCATTGAACTTGTTGAAAATACTGCGAACGTCGGCCACTGTTCGTGTGGTGTTGTCAGTCAGCGTATCGACAAAGACAGCAATACCGTGAGGGCCGTAGCCTTCGTAGGTCATGGTCTTGTAGGCGCTCTTGTCCTTACCCATGGCGTTCTTGATGGCACGCTCGATATTCTCTTTTGGCATGTTCTCATGCTTGCAGGTAGCGATGATAGCACGCAGGTGCGAGTTGCTGTCTGGGTCTGGACCACCCTCCGAGACGGCGATGGCAATCTGCTTACCCAGTCTTGTGAAAGTCTTGGCCATGTTTCCCCATCTCTTGAGTTTTCTGGCCTTGCGGAATTCAAATGCTCTTCCCATTGGAATAAATGATTTAATGTTTATATTTTATTTTTGTTCTCTTTCTGCTTTCTTCATGAAATAGTAGCATAGCACCAGGCAGATGGTGGGTATGAGGATGTAGATGTTGAAGCCTCCGAATGCTATCTGTGCAATCCACAGCACCACCAGTACGAAATACAATATCCTGAAAATTCTGTAGCGCATCTGTTACGTTTCAGTCTGAAAAGAACCTACACCAAAACTAAGTGGTTTTGATGTAGGTTCTCGTTTGGTTTTATCTCAGTTTGGCATCGAGTTGTTTCTGCAGGTTCATGATGATTTTGTTCATCACAGCATCGATAGCCTTGTCATTAAGCGTCTTGGTCTCGTCCTGAAGGATGAAGTTAACGGCATAACTCTTCTTTCCAGCCTCGAGGTTCTTGCCTTCATAGACGTCGAAGAGCGACACAGCCTTGAGGAGTTTTTTCTCACTCTGGTAAGCGATAGCCTCTATCTGAGCGAATTCCACCTTCTTGTCAACGAGCAATGCAAGGTCACGGCTTACGGCTGGGAACTTGGGAATCTCGTGGAACGAGACAGTGTTCTTCTTGATGAGTTTCATCAAAGCCGTCCAGTTGATGTCTGCGTAATAGACGGGTTGCTGGATTTCACAGCGCTTGAGTTGTTTGCCGGCAACAATACCAAACTGAGCGATGACTTTTCCTGCGCGGTTGTTGATAACGGTGGCATTACTGAAGATATCGTTTTTCAAGTCTGCGAAAACGAGCGAACCAAACGGCACACCCAGGCGTGAGAAAATGTTCATCACGTATGCCTTGAGTTCCCATACGGTGGCATCCTCATTGGGATGTGCCCAGTTGCCGTTCACGCGCTTTCCTGTAATCCACAGTCCAAGGTGGTAGTCTTCCGAATAGCAAGCCAGTACCTTGTCGGCATCTTTCTTGTCTGCATCGTAGTAATAGCAGTTACCGAACTCGAAGAAACGGAGATCCGGGCGCTTGCGGTTGATGTTGTGCGCCACACATTCCAGACCGCCATAAAGCAGTGTCTGTCGCATTACGCCGAGATCCTGGCTCAACGGGTTGATGAGTTTCACGGTGTTCTCAGCCTTGTAGGTCTCATTGTCCTGATAGTAAGCCACTTTCGTGATGGAGTTGTTGAGAATCTCATTGAATCCGCATCCTACAAGTTGTTCGCTGACTGTGTTGGCGAGTTTGTTCTCCTTGTCGAGTTGTCCTTTGACGGTAAGGCTCGATTTGAGTTGGGTAGGTATCTCGATGTTGTCGTAGCCGTAGATTCGTAACACTTCCTCTACCACATCGCATGGGCGCTGTACATCCACACGATAGGCGGGCACTTCCAAGCGCAGTCCTTCCCCACTCTCTTCCAGCACCTTCATGCCGAGGTTTTGGCAGATGCTCTTGATCGTGTCAGTGGGCAAGGTCTTTCCAATAAGGTCATGACAATATTTGTAATCGAAGTCGATGATGGCATTCTTGGGTAGGTAGTCGTTCTTCACGTCCTTGATTTCCATGGCAATCTCGCCTTCGGCCAGTTCCTTGGCCATCAAAGCGGCCTGCATCAGCGCATAGAGTTGTCCGTCGGGATCCACACCTCGCTCGAAGCGGTAACTGGCATCGGTCTGCAGTCCATGACGGCGTGCGCTCTTGCGTATCCATGTGGGATGGAAGTAAGCGGACTCGAATAGCACGTTGGTTGTAGTCTCGTAGGTGCCGGAACCCTTACCTCCGAACACTCCGGCGATACACATGGGTTCCTCGGTGTTGCAAATGGCGAGGTCTCGGTCAGAAAGTTCATGCTCCACCCCGTCGAGCGTGACGAATTTGTAGCCCTTGGGCATGGTCTTCACCACCACTTTTTTGCCCTTTATCATGTCGGCGTCGAAGCAATGGAGTGGCTGACCGTATGCCATCATGATGTAGTTGGTGATGTCCACGATGTTGTTGATGGGACGCTGGCCTATGGCTGTGAGTTTGTCTTTCAGCCATTTAGGACTCTCACCCACCTTGCAGTTCTTTACAGTCACCGCGCAGTAGCGTGGACAGGCTTCCTGGTCTACCACTTCCACATCAATATCAAGGTCATGGTTGTCAACCTTGAATGCCTCGCAGGATGGACGGTGGAGGTTTGTCTTCATGCCATGTTGGAGCAGATAGGCGTAGAAATCACGTGCTACTCCCCAATGGGAGCATCCGTCGGAGTGGTTGGGTGTGATGTCAACCTCAATCACCCAGTCGCTCTCCAGTCCGTAGTACTTGGCGGCGGGTGTGCCAACGGGTGCGTCGGCAGGCAGAACGATAATACCGCTGTGGTCGGTGCCTATACCGATTTCATCCTCGGCGCAAATCATACCGTTGCTCTCCACACCGCGGAGTTTCGACTTCTTAATGGTGAAGCAGTTGTCGCCATCATAGAGTTTGGTGCCGAGGGTGGCCACAATCACTTTCTGTCCGGCTGCCACATTAGGGGCACCGCAGACAATCTGTTCTTCCCTACCCTCGCCGAGGCTCACTTTGCACACATGCATGTGGTCGCTATTGGGATGTGCCTCGCATGTCAGCACTTCACCAACCACCAAACCTTCAAGTCCACCTTTTATCGACTGTACTTCCTCGATGGCATCCACTTCCAGTCCTACGCTGGTCAGTGCATCGGCCACCTGCTGTGGAGTCATGTCGAAATCCACATATTCCTTAAGCCATTTATAACTTACGTTCATTGCTTGTTTTGTTTGTATG
>CACYEC010000196.1 GCA_902773225.1 uncultured Bacteroidales bacterium | reverse complement strand
GGTGTGAGCGACTTTTCTTATTCAACACACAGGCAGTCGAGAGCCCACAGGTGGAATAAGTCGAAGTTGGCTCACACTTCCTTTTTGCGACTTTAGCACAAAATCCATCATCACTTCCTATGAGTTGAATTGAACTTTGACCTTAAAGAAAAAAAATCGTTTGTATGAAGAGTATTAAAATAATCATTTTGTTTATGCTCCTATGTCTTCAGACTTATGGACAGGAAACCAACCACGAAAAGGCCTCAACAGTTTCATTTCGATTAAAAGAAGTGCATTATTTGCCTGATTCAAACATAGAAATGACAATCACCCTATATGGGGTAAAGAAAAAAGACTCCGATTATCATGCGAAATGTTCAGCCATAAGATTATTACTCTTTGAAGGGGTAGGAACAGGTTTGTTTTCCAAACCTTTTCTGGAAGAAGGGGAGCATACTGCATTTGAATCACATCCCACTTATTTTCAAGATCTTTTCGATGTTGCATACAATGATTTCATCAAAAGCTGTGTGATGGAGGGGGGATATAAAAAGGCAGACAAGGAAAAGGGAACAAGTTTTCATCTTGTTGTAAGAGCCTTGCTACTACGCAGAGATTTGGAAAAGAAACAGATAAGAAAAAAAATAGGTTTGTAAAATGAAAAGAAAGCATCTCGTCTTTTTTTTCCTGTTGATGGTAACAGGATTTACTTGGGCGCAGCCTATTGTGCAACCCAAAATAATGGTCATTCCATACACAAAAGAAGGGGAAGACATACGAACAATTTTAGAAAAGGACGAGAACAAAAGAATTGTCCTCACTAAAATCAAAGAGGCTTTTGATGAACGTGGAGTGACCACCATTGATTTTGTTGCCAAATTGAAAGCCATGGAAAGCGGCAACGTCTTTAATTATGACAACAAACAAGATGTGAAATCGCAGATAATTGATATGTCTGGAGCTGATATTTATGTCGAATCCGAAATCATTTGTTTGCAACAATTAATCAATGGGAAAACAGAGAGTCGGGTAAAGATAGTGATTACCGCATATGAAGCGGCAACGGGAGCTTCTTTAGCAAATAAAATTGGCGAAAGTGGTGCTTTTTATACAAAAGACATCGGCAAACTTGGAATAAAAGCCATCTCTTCTTGTGTTGATGATTTCTTACGAGTTATGCAAACAAAATTTTCTGATATTTCCGAAAACGGTCGCTCTTTAATGCTTCAAATTGGATTTGATGAGAATTCATCTTATACGATGGAGAGCGAAGTGGGCTCACAAGGATATCTGCTTCAAGATGAAATAGAATTATGGGTGGAGAGCCATTCGTATAATGGGAACTATCATCTTCAAGGGGTAAGCCCGTTGAAAATGATTTTTGATGACATCAAACTCCCTTTGACGGATGAAGCAGGAAACAAATTTAGCACGAGCAGATTCGGAATGGAAATGTTAAAGTTTTTCCGTTCGCTCAACCTTCAAGTATCACGCAGCTATAGAGGCAGTACTTTGTATATAACCATAAAATAGAACTATGAAAAAACGTTTTTTCATATTATTTTTGACATTGTCTTTTTTTTCATTTGTGATGTATTCGCAAACCATAGAAGATATGAACAAAATTGTAATAGGGGTGAAATTCCAAGAGGGGGTAACCAGGGAAACATTATTACTAAAAAACGTATTGGAAGATAAACTTGTATCTTTTGCCACTCAATCAGGATGTTCCTCTTTCGATAACAGTGTTTTTTTTGTTTCACCCAATATCGTCATCCATTCTGTAGAAATGGCAGAAACTGGAATGAAAAATGTCTTTGTTGTCAGAGGAGCACTCTATTTAACCATTCAAGACAACAATAGCGGAACAGTCTTTTCTTCAAGGTCATTTCCGTTCAAAGGGTCTGCAACCCAACAAGAAAAAGCTTTGAACAATGCTGTCTTGAACATATCTTTTAATCAAGTAGAATCTCTTTTCACTGAAGCAAAAGAGAAAATCCTGTTTTATTACCTAAACCGTAAGGATGTCATTTTCGCTCGAGCCAAGGCATATGCGACAGAAGGTGATTATGATGGAGCCATTGCTTGCTTGATGATGATTCCAGAAGACTTGCCAAATTTGTACGAACAAGCCTTGGAGGAAGCCCAATATATATACGAATTAAGGAACGAGGCCGATAGGCAACAGTTGGCTATGCAACAAAAAAGTCATAATGATTCCATTCTGACATTTGCAAATAGTATGTTGGCAATGCATCAGCCAGAAGAGGCTCTTGGAGTTTTAAGCAATTATTACCCGGGGAATCCTGAACAAGACGGCATATACAAAAACTTTGTGTCACGTGCTGAAAATCAAATAATGGCAGCAGAAAGGGAAACAAAGAGAATCGAAGAAAGAAACTACCAAGACGAAAGAAGACGAGAAGACAGGGCATTTAGGGAACAATCAAGGCAGTATGCCCACCTTCGTGAAATGGACAGGCAAAGCATGGCACTTAGAAGACAAACAGTGTTAGCTACAGAGCGTCTCACTCATCACAACTTGAAAGTAAATGAACAGAAAGTAAAGGCACTTAAACAGATAGCTTGCGAATACATAAGAAACAATCCCAATAGGGTGGATTACATTCGTGTTAGATTTTAGTAATTTGTGAACTTTAAAAAGAAAAATCATGAAAAAAAATGTATTAACATTTGCGTTATTATTCGTCACATTGTGTTCATTCGCTCAAACAGCAGTGAATAAAGATGGTACTCTCAAGTTCAAGGGAAATGTTGCCATCATTGTCAACAGTAGATACTATACATTCCAAAATGGAAAGGTTATCAAAGCTGTGGATGATGAGATAGCCAAAACCATGAAAACGGTTTTGCGCACACTTGTCATGGAGAAATTTCAGAACTTGGGCTTTGGAATTGTAAATAGAGACGACGAGGCATCAAGGCAAGTTGAGGAATTGATTGAAGAAAACAAACTGGAAGACTATCTGGATGGAATTTCTGTCAAGGCGAAAAATCAAGGAGCAGATTATCTTTTCATCGTCGAGCATGTTCAATACAGTGAAGACGATGAAGCTACTCAGACTGAAATATCGACAAGACTGATATTTGTAGAGAACAACTTTGGATACCATTCTTTTTTCAGGTCTGAGGCAAGAGGTCTCGTAAACAACGAGGATAAAATGAGAGCCAAAATAAAAGAAGATGTCAAAGCTATCTCAAATTATCTTGAGCAATCACTGATGAATATTTTTCCAGAGCAATACTTCATCGCAAAAGCTGACGGGAAAACTTGGAATTTAGGAGTCTATCAAACTAATGGTATGATCATGCCTACTGACAAGTTTTATGCCTTTGATTTCAAAAAGGAAAACATGCAAATCGAAAATAAAACTGTTCCAATACAAGTGATAGAGCAAGTGGCTATATGTCAGAATCCCAAGGCTTCTAGTGGAGGATATTTGCAAGTTAAATCTAACAAACAACTTTCCAACACCTCCAATATCGTACTTTTCAGAAATGTTTCTCAACCTGTTTTTCAAGGGACCAATCAAATGACCATAACCTTCTTTGGTTTGAACGCGGACAACAATTCGTATGATGGTCTTGTCAAAAATAGAATCAACAATGCTGTCTTTGCTGGCATTACCCGGCATCCAGGATTCCAATTAATTGAGCATGACCACCTGCCTACCCTCAAAAAAGAACGTGAATTACAAAAAGGTGAGGATTTCATTGACGGTCATGTCGTGGAACAAATGAAGGCCATAGGTGCTAAATATCTCCTAAAATTGGAAAATTACACAAGAAATGGAGGACAAGTATCATTTAAGATGTCGTTTATTTCTGTTGAACAAAATATGATCATACGTACAATTGACGTAGTGACGTCGATTGACAATATTGAAAATGAAATGTACAAGCAGTTATGTGAAAGGATCTCTTATCCCTGTGTTATCAGAACAATGGGGAAAGGTGAACTAGAAATTTCTTCCACAATCTCCTTGCTAAATGGAACTAATTGCATATTGCATATGACTAAAGCGATACAAAATCCTATGACGGGGGAAACCACCTATAATAAAGCTGATGTTTGCACTGTAACAGTTGAGAAATATATGGGTAACAAATGCATTGTCTCCGTGGAGGATGTGTTGTCTGCTGAGGATATGAAAAAACTTGATGAATATTCTGACGCCGGGATGGTCACCATACAAATTGATGGTTCCAAAATGAAATCAGACTTTGATATTCAGACAGATGTTCAACAAAAAGCAGAAAAACAAGAAAAGCGCCAAAAAACAAAAGAAACTTTGCGTGGTATTGGGAAAGCTCTTTTGAATGGCGTAAAAGTAAATGTAGAAGTAAACGAATAGAAGGTGAACTTTTCACCTT
>CACYEC010000195.1 GCA_902773225.1 uncultured Bacteroidales bacterium | reverse complement strand
TCCTAAAAACAATCTTTTTACCTTAAAAAATTAATACTTATTGAGAACAAAAAGAGGCATTCGTGAGAATCCCTCTTTTTATTTTTTATGTAGGCAGGTCATGCCTTGGAATGTCAAAGATTTCCCAAAAATCTAAATATCGTCGATGCTCACCAGCCCATGTGTTACCGCATAGATGGTCAAGGCAGAGACCGACTTGATTTGCAACTTCTCCGTGATGTTCTTGCGATGAGTGACGACTGTGGTCAGGCTGATGTTGAGCCTGTCGGCAATTTCCTTATTGATCAGTCCTTGGGCCACGAGCGCAAGAACCTCAGCCTCGCGTTGTGAGATAGGTTCTGCAGAAGGTCTCATTCCTCCCCCCATCTTGTTGAAAGGAGGCAAATCTGTGGGAATGTTCTTCATGTGCTTATGTCCGACAGCGAACAATTTCAAGACGGTGTGTATGAGCATGTTCTCAGGTTGCTGGATATTGAGTGTTCGGAAATTGTCGAGCAAAGGAGAATTGCTCTGCTGGGTGGTCAGTACGATAGTCTTGTGCAGATTGGCTCGGAAGAAATCGATACGTTCGAGGATGGAGTTGACCGACACGAAGAAATGGAAGAAACCATCAGTTCCATCCTGTTCCATTTCATCGCAAGAGATGTAGGTGCAAACCTCAGCCATGGGCACGAGGTCGGAGAAAATCGACTTCAGTCCCATGGCTTGCAAGGTGTTGCTGTCAATAATGGCAATTCTGGGCGGTTGCATTGATTAATCCTCGCTATCCGTTTCAGGTTCTTCATGTTCTTCAGGTTCGCGATAGTCCTTTCCCGTAATCTTCGCCATAATCTTGGCTTCGATTTCTTCAGCAAGTTCCGGGTTGTCCTCGAAGAACTGCTTTGTGGCATCTCGTCCCTGCGCGAGGCGTGTGCCTTCATAACTGAACCAGCTCCCGCTCTTCTTCACGATGTCGTTGGCCACTCCCAGGTCCACAAGTTCTCCGCTCTTGGAGATACCGCTTCCGAACATGATATCGAACTCAGCCTTGCGGAAAGGAGGCGCCACCTTGTTCTTGACCACTTTCACACGCACTTGGTTGCCTTTCACCGTGTCGCCGTCCTTGATGCTCGACACCCTTCGGATATCAAGACGTACGGAGGCGTAGAATTTCAAGGCGTTGCCACCAGTGGTGGTTTCAGGATTGCCGAACATCACACCGATTTTCTCACGCAACTGGTTGATGAAAATACAGGTGGTTCGGGTTTTGTTGATTGCGGCAGTGAGTTTGCGCAAGGCCTGGCTCATCAATCGCGCCTGGAGTCCCACCTTGTTGTCGCCCATATCGCCTTCGATTTCCGACTTCGGCGTCAAGGCAGCTACGGAGTCGATGACGATGATGTCGATAGCCGAAGAATTGATGAGTTGCTCAGCGATGTCGAGCGCCTGTTCACCGTTGTCGGGCTGTGCCATCCAGAGGTTGTTGACATCCACCCCGAGTTTCTCCGCATAGAAACGGTCGAAAGCATGCTCTGCGTCGATGAAAGCCGCAGTGCCTCCCTGCTTCTGCGCCTCGGCAATAGCGTGGATGGCAAGTGTAGTCTTACCTGAAGACTCAGGGCCATAGATTTCGATGATACGTCCTCGTGGATAGCCCCCCACCCCAAGTGCAGCATTAAGTCCGATGGAACCAGAGGAAATCACCTCCACATCTTCCACATTGACGTCGCCGAGGCGCATGATGGCGCCATGACCGAAATTCTTCTCAATCTTCTCCATAGCCATCTGCAGTGCCTTCATCTTGCCTTCGGCACTATTGGCAGGTGTGCTGATTTCTTTTTTTGCCATAATAGTTTTGTGTTTTTTATGTGAATATTTCGTTGGTATAGTTCAGATTATAACTCGAGGTCACCGTCGAACACCTCATGCCAGGGCAGTCCCTGCTTGTTGAGTTGCTCCATGAATGGGTCGGGATCGAACTCCTCGACATTCCACACTCCGGGACGTTTCCACAGTCCCTTGAGGAACATCATCGCTCCAATCATGGCCGGCACACCAGTGGTATAGCTCACGCCCTGCATGCCAGTTTCCTGATAAGCGGCCTGGTGAGAGCAGTTGTTATATACATAATAGGTACGTTCCTTGCCGTCTTTCAGTCCCCGGATGCGGCATCCGATACTGGTTTC
Source organism: uncultured Bacteroidales bacterium (assembly GCA_902773225.1). GTDB lineage: Bacteria > Bacteroidota > Bacteroidia > Bacteroidales > Bacteroidaceae > RUG11857. Next base: position 1,697 of record CACYEC010000195.1, on the reverse strand, counting down.
GCCCTCATAGTCCTTGCCAAGGTCCTGTGGGTTGGGTAGGACAGCTTTGAGGAACTGCAAAGGCACGATTTTCACGCCGTTGTATTCCACCTCGTCGATGCGGGCCATGCCGATGTCCTGGATGACGCGGAGATGAGTGAGGTACTCCTGTCCAAATGTCATCCAGAATCGTGCGCGCTTGATGGTGGGGAAGTTCTTGACCAGCGACTCCAGTTCTTCATGGAACATCAGATACGACTCACGAGGTCCGATGTTGGGGTATGTCAGCGGTTTGTGAATCTCAAGGGCCCCGGTCTGCACCCATTCTCCATTCTCGAAGTAACGTCCTTTCTGAGTAATCTCACGGATGTTGATTTCGGGATTGAAGTTTGTGGCGAATGCCTTGTGGTGGTTTCCGGCATTGCAATCCACGATGTCGAGATACTGAATCTCATCGAAGTGGTGCTTGGCGGCATAGGCGGTGTAAATGCCACTCACCCCCGGGTCGAAACCACAACCGAGTATGGCAGTCAAACCAGCCTCCTCAAAACGCTGCTTGAACGCCCATTGCCAACTGTACTCGAAATGCGCCTCGTCGCGCGGCTCGTAGTTGGCAGTGTCGAGATAATTCACTCCGCTCCTCAAGCATGCCTCCATGATGGTGAGGTCCTGGTACGGCAGTGCGAGGTTCATCACGATGTCGGGCTTATAGGCATCGAAAAGCGCTACAAGTTCATCCACATTGTCGGCATCGACCTTGGCAGTCTGAATTGCCGGATTGCCGATAGCATCCCTTAAGGCATCGCACTTCGACTTGGTGCGGCTGGCTATCATTACGTCTGTAAACACATCACTGTTCTGTGCTACCTTGTGTGCCGCTACAGATGCAACACCACCGGCACCGATAATAATCACTTTTCCCATATTATATCTGTTTTTTTATGATTTACCTTTAAGATACAAATTTATCTTGATTTGTCGAGATACGCAAATTTTACGTCATCTTTTTGTTCCTTGCGGCATTTTTCGTCCGCTTTCCGGGTGCAAAGTTAGGACGCTGGTGTACCATAATGCGGTACAAGTAGATTTTTATTCAAAAAAAGGCAAAAAAAACAAGAAAGCGCACGGGAATACCCATGCGCTTCTGAAAATATGGTGAAAAGACTTTCTATTGCGTTTTTATAGAAACTATAGACATTATAGACTATAGACACTATAGACACTATAGATGAGATAGATGACATAGATGAGATAGATGATATTGGCTAATCTTTATCATTTTTATCGTCGTCGTAGAAGAAATCGCGGTCTTCATAAATTGGAGAATCGTTATCTAACGAGCAACATATCTTGTCGTAGAATATGCCAGTAGCCGAGGATAATCTCGAGAACATCTTCTTTGTGCCAGCTTCATTGGATTTGAAAGCCAAGACATTGTGGATACCGATGCTGTCTGCCACTTGATCTACATCTTGATTGGCACCAATGTAGTTGAAGGTCCAACCTTGCTGGCGAAGTTCCTGCACGATGGACTTGATTTGCTTGCCCGACCAGCGACGGGAGGAATTCTCATAGCCATCGGTGATGACGGTTACCAGCACAACGTCCTCGTGGCTAGCCTTCTGTTGCATGCCGCTGACCATGTCGCCCATGGCATCGTAAAGAGCGGTGCAGCCAGAAGTGACATAGTCTTCTTTGGTGACGTCCTTCACATTTGC
>CACYEC010000194.1 GCA_902773225.1 uncultured Bacteroidales bacterium | reverse complement strand
GCAGTCTTCAGCATGTCTTCAATGCTACGTTCCACCTGTGCGCCGTCGGTCCCTTCTGTCTTTGGTGTAGAAGAACAGAACAAGATAACTTGCTTATCATTCAAACTGGAGCAATATCTAAATAATGACCTTAAGCTCAACTCTTTCATGGAGTGTTGGCATGGTTCATCCATTAGTACAAAGCCGGGATGTCGCTTTGACGTTTCCAATAGTGCCAAATAGTATGACCAAATACATCTCACAAAATCAGAAGATGAGGAAACGGGCCGTACAGGGTCTTCGATATTTTCACTTTCGTTCACTACAGGAAAATAGCAGTAACCTGACTGCGAATCCATATTCAAGCCCAGAAAACTTGTACTGTGGCTGGAATAACCGTAAAATGCAGCTTGTTCACGGAACTTGGTCTCCAGCTGGCTCAGTCCTGCGTCAACGGCATTCTTCTTTTCGTCCTTCAACTTCTTATACTTGTCACGGAGTCTCACATATTCTTCATAAATAAGTTTGAGCTGTCCCTCCCATCGTGTTTTACGCTCCATTATCTGCTCAAGATGTGAAAGGCGGAGACGAATTTCAACCTCGTTATACAACTCAACCCGTGACGGTGACTTGGCATTATCGCCCATCTCCTCAAAGGCTTGGTCAAGTTCTACCTTCTTTTCTTTCAACAATCGGTCGTAATACTGCAAATAGATGGTCTTCTCATCTATAGTTCTCGCCAACCGTTTTCTCAAACTATCAAGGAAGGACTTCTGTTTTTTTAGCTGGTCAATATTCCGCCTCAAATCTTCGGTTTGAAGCTGTAGATTGACATGGCTATGAGCAACCGGCATCTTCTGGTGGCAGGTGGGGCAATACTCTATCTGGTCAGAGGTAATCAAGTTGGAAACCTGCATCAAGTTGTCGTTGGTTTTGATCTCCTCCTCTATCCGCCTGATCTGATATTCTACAGAGCTTAGTTTGCTCCGTTCGGAGTTATACTTTCCTATGAAATCTTCATATTGCTCCGTCAACTGGTTATATTCTTGTTTCAGTTGCTTATACTGCGTAACACTTTCAGTGGGGACCTCCTCTTCCTGCCGACGGCAGTTCATTGCATTCTTTAAACGCTCATTCAGACCATTATAAAGATCTTCAATTGTGCCAGAGCCATCCTTTGGTCCTATTGACAGATGGTCAATGCGCCGCTTTTGATCCTTCAATTCACCTTCTTCGCGCAAAATAAGGTCATTAAGAAGTGTCATGCTGCGCACTTCCCCCATAATCTTGTCCCACTCGTTTTCCAACTCATGTTTGCGGTCAAGCAAGGTGCGACGGCTTTTGACATTGGAATTTGACTGAATGCCCAATGCATACTCTACAAGCGTCTGCTTGGCGCGAAACACATTCCACGTCCGCATCGTGGCAAAGAAATCGGTCCAACCACGTGACTGTTCAATAAAACACAGTGCAAATACAATCTGCAGATATAGCAGAGTATCGCCTTCACCCGTACTTTGTACATCTAGTAGTTCCAGCCCAGCAAATCCCGCCAACATGTGGTAAAAGCCATTGGGCGGATAATGGTCGCCTCTTGCTTGCAGGAAAAACTCCTTTTTATCCTTCTTGTCGCCAAACTTTACAAAGACGGACTTTTGCTGGTTCTCAGAAAAGCCCTTGATATATCTTACAATAGCGATTCTCTCGTCTTTCTCATTCGCCAGCTTAACATAGACGGCAGACTTCTTTACCTCCCAATACTCTTTCTTTCCGTCAATACCAGAAATCTCAAAATTTTCTTTCACCGACTTGTCAAGTGCATCTATGCCTGAACGGCCTTCAATCAACTGCTCCATGCCAAGAGCATAATAGATACACTTCGCTATAGTGGACTTGCCGGACGTGTTCTCACCCACAATGATGTTCAATCCATTGCCAAGGAGCAAATCCCTGCCAAAAGTCTTCTTTTCGTGGGTGACATAGTTTTCCGCCTCTATTTTTAAGAGAAATCGCTCAAATCTCAGCATACCAATTGATTTTCAGTTGTTTCATATAGGATTCTGGGAGTATACCCACACTATTCAAACCAGAACTGATTTCTTCGTAAAGATTGGTATTCTGCAATTTGAGAAGAAGGGATTTACCACCGTTCGAAAGATTGTACAAGCCATCATCAGATATAGTGATGAGTCTATCGTTGACGCACTGACGCACCACCGTAACAACCTGTGAATCGAAAGTCATGGGAATATCATCAATATTCCTGCTCTTCTTGAGCATTATCAACTTCTGCAAATTGGTCTTGCTGCCCAAGCCCCACATATACAGCATAATCCTCCCAATGCTGACTGTATTGTTTTTGTTGTTGGAGCAATTGGCTATAATCAACAATACGGACACCAATTGAAAAATCGGATTCGTAATATATAGCGGCACATCAGCCGCGTATGTATTGCCCTGAGTTGTCATACATTCTCCCTTTTAATGTATTCAAGAGTGCATACCAGCAACCTCTCGGTCAGACGATATCGTGCATAGGAGTTCCCAACGCGATTGTTTTTGTTATCTTCTGGGATCAACTCACTCATCTCTTTTACCAAATCTTCCTTCAATTGCTTGAGTTTGGTTTCAGCCTCACCTGCCGTATCTACATATATCTTGGGATCTGGCTGGTTCTCGTTGAAAAACTCCTCGGTAATCTTGCTAAGAGTATCGCGGAAAGACGAGTTGGACTCTCCTTGCTTAACAAAAAAATCCCTGCCTTTGACATAGTAACCCAGAAAAGTATTCAATTTTTGCTGGTACTGCTCAGGGTACAAAACCTTTAGTTTTCGCACAATATTCTCTATCCACTCTATCTTTTCCTGTTTGAGATCCTCAATCTGGCGCTCGGTTAGTTCCTTATCCATCTCTTTCTCCCAGTCGGCTAACAAATCAGCACTGAAAGTCGTGAAGGCTGTCGCGGGAAGCAGTGATTTGAATTCACTGATTGGTGTCACAAAGACTTGATTCATCGTTCCGTGTTCATCACGGAGTCGGAGCGCTATTCCAACAATGAAGTATTTATTTCTCCTGCAGAAGAATATGCCAGATCCAGAGGCCCCTGAAAGAATATTTACGCCCGTCCTTCTTCCTGCGCTTATGTCCTGCTGATCAAAGACCCACCAGTTATCATCATTGTATGACAACCTAAATGTGTTGGGCGCGTAATTGCAGAACTGTGGAAAACCACGGAAAACATATCTTTCCTGCGTCACAATACCGTCGAACAACTGTACGCAGTTTTCTGTAATCAAAGCATTAGGACATTCTACCTGTAACACGGCAATATCCTTTTCCTTAATTTCTCCTCTAACCTGCAACAGGTTGATTTCCTTGCCACCTTCTGTTTTAAGTTTTATAGTCCATTCTTTGGGGCGCGGTGTTTCGCCGTTGTTGGGATTCAGACAATGGTAGGCTGTCAGCACATAGTATATGCCCTGATGAGCACAGATGATGCCGCTGCCATGAACCCGGGGCACATCCTTATCATCAAGCAATTGTATCTTGACTGTCAGCTGTTTGTAGAAATCCTTGTTCATTTTTATATATCTAACGGAATTATTACCGTCCCGTAATTGACATTACAATTATGCTTTTGTTTCTCTTCTTCAGTGAGCAACACACCCGTACGTTGTTCTATCTCTTTCTGTTCGTAGTTGAAATACAAATTCACAAATTGGCCTTTTTCCCTCTTAGGGTGGCAAAGCACTTTTGCTAACGTTTCACGGTCAGGATGATAGGAGTTTCCATATCCGCCATTAGTAGAAAAGATGTAGTTGTTACAATCAAGAACGGAAAGCAATTCGTTGCAAGTATTGTTACGACTTCCATGGTGGGACACCTTCATCATATCAACTTTCAGCGGGTTTTCCTCAGAATAGCCTAGCGTTTTAAGTTTGGCATGAACAATCCAGGGATCGGCATCTCCCATCATCAGCAGGGTCTTGCCTTCTGCCTCTATGGTAAACGCAATGGAAGATCGGTTAATAACATCCTCACCTTCTTTTTTCTGTTTGTTCTCATTTGTGGCAAGTTCTTCCAGAGTCTTCTTACTATCATTTTCAACACGCGTTGAAGCTATTGTGGCTACATTCTCTTTGTATTTCTCCGTATTGACGTTCAAAGCTTCTGGTGTAGGAGAAAGAATCTGTATCTTGCAAAAGTCCAAATCAAAAGTAGGTAAGGTATTGTTAATATTTTCATCTCTGACAAAGGCGTGTTCCTCACCTATTTTATTCAGTAATTTGTCTAATGTCTCTGCTTGGGTATAGCTAATTGCAGAGGATATATGGATAGGAACACTCTTGGCGCAATTAGCCCAAATTCGTTCAACAGGGAAATCCCCGCTTTTATGCTGCTTGACATACTCAATTAGCCCTGCTATATGGTCGTCATCAAAATGCGTCAGCACCATCAAGTCGATTGAAGGCAACTTATTCAGTTCCTCCACAATATCATCTATGCAGTATTTAGAACTTGGTCCGCCATCTACTACAATATAGTGTTTCTCAGGCGCTTCACCAATTTCGATAATGAAAGCATCACCATGTTCTGCTTTTAGACATCTCAGTTTCATTACTGTCCAAATAATGAAAGTTCTACTTATACTGATTCTTCCTCTTCTTCTCCTCCCACAAAGATAACAGCCTTTCCAATAACTCCGCTCTCTCCGCCTTCAATTCTCCCTTATTTTTCAATTTTCTTTGCTGCTTAACCCAGTTAAGCATATCGTGCTCCTCTATCCGATGCT
>CACYEC010000193.1 GCA_902773225.1 uncultured Bacteroidales bacterium | reverse complement strand
TAGTGGAGTTCGCAAAAGAGTTGAATTACTGATTCATCATGCGCTTGAAGTAGTCTCTTACCTGAGGGTCGCAAGCATATACAAAACATCCTTTCTTGCCTCGTGTCATGAGTACCCGGTAGATGTTCTTTGTGATGCGATCTTTCTCTGGACCGGTTCGTGGCACCTTTGTATCTTCGTTTTTAACCGCGTCATTGGCACAAAGGCAATCGTGCACAGCATCGTATTTGATGTCACCAGCTATGATAACACCGACGTAATCAACCTCCCATCCTTGAGCAGAATGGATACATCCCGTCTGATTAATGCCGTTGATATCATTGAGCCACACTTCAGGATTACGAGCATACATGTTTTTATATATACCTTTCGGCTTTAATCCACCATTGAGGGTTTCCCAAGGTATGGAGAACTCAGAACCGTCTTCTTCTGATATTTTAATCTCATGAAGAAGGTCATCGCCATCCAAACTCTTTTGCTTCCATGGCCAACACCAGCCTGCAAGTAATCGAGCTCTCTGCTTGAACTCTTTGCCTTTGGCTAAAATCAACACTTCTTCATATGAATGGCCATTAGACAACATCTTATCCGCAAATCGTCCGAAATCATCTATTTCTCGAACCTTCTTATACATTGCAGTAGGAGAATCAAAGACCTCAAACTCATACTTGCTATGATCTAGTTTTACATGTTGAGTACGGGGAGTATTATACAATACGTGCTCAAGCCAATCCAGATAGTTATTAGAACCATTGCAGCGGAACTGGTCCTCAAGGGTAAACTCCAAGTAATTGATTTTAACGTGGGACGGGGTGGCATCTTTTACCCATTCTTTCGCATACTTAAGTTCGCCTTGCGCACTGCGAAGCTTCTTTTCCCATTCATGGATTTTCTTTTCATCTCCAGAAGTTAAAGCTTTCTGATAATTAGCTCCTGCTCTTCTTACAGCTTCTTCAACTTTTGGTATTCCACCATGATAAGCACCCTCAGCACCAGTTAAATAATCATTATTTTCTGCAATAATGTTGTCATAATAATTGAGAGCATAATTTTTAATATTCTCAGAAGTTCCAATTTCTGTACCCTTCACAGACTGGAAATCATCGATAAAGAATACACTCACTCTTGAAGAGAAAAGCATGTTCATTATTTGTGATAAGTGAGTTTGGTTTCTCTTGCTCTTGTCACTTTGGTCGTTTGAAGAATTCTCGATACGATGAGCTTCATCGACAATTAATGCATCAATCCAACTTTCGCCTTTGCATTCATCATTGTAATGTGGTTTTATCATACAGTTCTTCATTAGTAGATCTACCGCATTACAGTCATTGCCATTTGCATAGCTGACGTTCTTCAGAATTTCTGTGTAACCCTTAATTAAAGATGTGGAACGTGTGGCATAGAATACATGTTTAAATTTCCTACTTTTTGCCAGTCCTGCAATAAGTCGCATCGCAATTACACTCTTTCCTGTACCAGGTCCGCCTTTCACGACAACGACAGTCTTTTCATCATCTTTGTCTGTCTTTAGAATGGAGCCAAGAATCGAATTGTAGGCATCTAACTGAGTTCCGATTAGTGCGAATTCTTCACTATTAGAATTACCGTCAAACATATTCATTGCTGCATCCTGAAGGCGTTTGGTTGTTCCTATCTTGCTGTTTATGACTTTATCCATGATGACTTCGCCTTTGCCCTTTCCAATGAGTTCATTCAATTTCTGGGCGAATTCATCCATCTGATCTTGGCAGTAGAGAGGGAAACGCTGGGTTACATGAGCATATGTATCGCTGCATAACACTGCATTTTTGTCATTGGATAGATAATTATAGCAAAAGGCAAAACCATATAAATTTATATTGTCATCCTCGAAGGCATGCACATAATTTTCCAGGTGACACTGGTATTCATGAGCTTGTGCTGAGGGATGGGAGGTGTACTTCGTCTGCCTAGCACCATCCAAAACAATATCAGTGCAGAATGTATAGCCGCTATAGTACTCAGAAACATTTTTGTTGCTCCATTGTTTCAATTCAATGTGCAACATGTTGTCAGCATTGTCCATACCATGTCCAAACATAACACAGTCAATTCGTCCTCCTACAGGAACTTTATATTCAAAAGCAATGACAGCATCTCCTGCGACTTTACTTTTAAGCAGAAGTTTGTGAATTGCCTCGAAATTACATTTCCAAGATTTGATCTCGGATTCACCACATGAAACACCAGACTCTTGTGCTCTAACACACATGATATCAATAATGTCATCAATTCTCTGTCTTTTTATAAGACTAATAAAATCTTCTACTTTGTTTGCATAAAAGAAATCTCTTGGTATATTCATATTGATATTATTAAGGTGAGTTCTAAAAATTAATATTTGTGAGTGGAAGCCGTACCTTCTGAATCAGTTCAGTTGGTTTCAGTGCCTCAAAGGGCAT
>CACYEC010000192.1 GCA_902773225.1 uncultured Bacteroidales bacterium | reverse complement strand
CTAAGGCCGATCATGCCACCTAAAACGTCCTGTAAAATATTCAATACGATCTTGTCTTTATTAAAAATCTGGACCTCAGAAGTCATTTTTCATTCCTCCACTCTTTTCCTTTATATCTTGCCAGGCTTTAAGAACGTTTTTAGATGGAACTCCGATCAAAACTGCCTGAGAAGGCGTAAGCTTTATCTCAGCTCTTCTTTTTTTCTGCGAATAGTATTCCTCTCCGACAATCCTATATCGTGATGTAAGATAATGTATAACCTGATTAGAAGAACCCACATAGGCTCTTCCGTCATCAAGCTCTTTTATATATTTTCCATCAATGAGAACATCAATTTCGTTAAGGAGATCGCTCTTTTCCTTACTGAATTTAATTTCTTCTATCGTGAAACCCGAATATACAATTACTCCGATGTCTTTCCTTGCCTTTACAGTTCGTATCATTTTCAAAAGAGCTGTTGCCTGTAAAAAGGGCTCACCGCCACTAACCGTTATGCCTTCACAGGTACTTCGCGCTATTGTGTCTGCCAACTCAAAAATATTTGTTTCTTGATATGAACCTACTTTTGTGTTAGTTGCCAAACACCCTTCACAGTCAAAGCAACATCCATGAGTCCATATGACAAATCGGTTGTATGGGCCGAGAAGATCAGTACTCTCTTCAATATGGGATATCCTTAAAACCGATTTCTCATACATGCTCATATGTTACCTCATATTCGAGTAATAGGCCATAGACTTACAACTATGGCCTATTACCCATATGTTCATAATCAGACGTTTACGCCGTAGTTACGACAAAGAGCTTCCAAACCGCCCTGATAGCCAGCTGCTACAGCATTGAATTTCCACTCATCATTCTTACGATAGATTTCACAAACCACCAATGCTGTCTCGATAGAGAACTCCTCTTCAAGGTCGAACTGGATAACGGTTTCGCCAATGGTATCGAACTCGTTCTGAACTTTGGCAACCCGAACATAGGCGTTTGATACCTGTCCGAAGTTCTGACGGCGATTTACCGCATCATGAATGGTGACAGTGATAGCAATCTTATCAACCCAAGTCGGGAGTTTGCTAAAGTCGATGAAAAGCTGCTCATCATCGCCATCAACACTGTTACGACCGGTTTTATCATCACCAGAAGACCACACTGTGTGATTCTTCCAATCTGGGTTATTGTAGAAAATGAAGTCATCATCGCTTTGAACCTTGCCGTTTGATCCACATATGAAGGCAGACGCATCCAAGTCAAAGTCATATCCTCCATCGTATTTGTTGGCATCCCAACCCAGGCCAACAAGAGCCATTTTCATGGAACTGTCAATTGACGCTCTCTGTCCTTTAGATAGATTTACTGCCATTTTGTTCCTCCCACTCGTTTTTAAACATTTACGCCATAGTTACGGCAAAGGGCTTCCAGCCCTCCTTGGTAACCAGATGCCACAGCATTAAATTTCCACTCGCCGTTCTTGCGATAGATTTCACAAACAACCAGTGCAGTCTCAATGGAGAATTCCTCCTCAAGATCGAACTGGATTACCGTTTCGCCAATAGTGTCGAACTCATTCTGTATTTTAGCAACAGAAACAAAAGCATTGGATACTTGCCCGAAATTTTGTCTACGATTGATGGCTTCATCAATTGTTACAGTAATAGCGATTTTATCTACCTCGTCAGGGATTTTGGAAAAGTCGATATATATCTGTTCGCCTTCGCCGCCAATACGATCGTCTCCTGTTGACCAGATGATTTTGTTGGTCTCGCTTGGCCAATTCTGATTGTTGTAAAACACGAAGTGATCATCACTTAAAACTTTGCCATTTCTTCCACAAATAAATGCAGAAGCGTCAAGATCAAAATCATATCCGCCATCGTATCTGTTGGTGTCCCATCCTAATGTGACTAGTGCCATTTTCATAGAGCTATCAAGAGATGCTCTCTGCCCTTTTTGAAGATTTACAGCCATTTTTGACTCCTCCTAGCTTATTTGCTCCACACAGAGCGTGGAAGACCATACTTTTCAGCGAGTTGCGCAACAGACCAAATCTGCAAAGGCTGACCAATAGCGTTGAATTTCCACTCCCCGTTATGTCTGTAGAGTTCTCCAAATACCAATGCTGTCATCCCCTGATAGTTTTCAGAGAGATTGTAGATACAGAGTTCTTTATTGGTGTCTGCATCCACCAAACGGATAAAGGCGTTCCGAATCATCCCAAAATGCTGGTTCTTATCAGTTGCTCTATAAATGCTGACGAGAACAACAATACGTTCATACTGAGCAGGAAGCCTGGAAAGATCCACCATGATCTGCTCATCATCGCCTTCCCCTTTACCGTCAAGGTTGTCACCCTTATGAACAACACATCCACTGTCATGGCGAAGGTTATTAAAGAAAACAACGTCACCCCTACGCGCAATGTGACCGTTACTGTCAAGAAGGAATGCAATGGCATCGCAGTCGATACTTTCAACTTTTCCACCACCAAATATTCCACCGAGTAGTCCCTTGGATTGAGGCTGCTGCGCCTCATCCCAACCCAGGCCAACCATTACCCTGCGAAGGCCTGAATTACCTTTTGTTAAATCAACTTTTTGCCCTTTTTGAAGATTTACGCTCATACTGTTTGTACCTCCTTTGATTAATTAAGCAAAAGTAGAGACATTTTTTTCAGTACTTTCTACTTTCGCGATTGTCCTATCTGTCTGTTCTGAGTTCCCAACCATAATCAGTGCGTAAGAAATCACCATGAAAAACTATCACAGTTTGATTCGTATTGACACATTTTCCTTTTCTGTTATCGAAAAACTCATTTCTTGCACGGAACCCATCTAATACCCCAATTGTAATCACGATCCATATGCGAATGCTTGTCATAAAACTTTACGATCTTTTCTACGCTAAATGTTTGATCGTTTTGATTCTCAAACAGAGCAATTGCGCACATCATCTGAGATGTCCCGTATTCATCCATCCTGACGATAATATCCTGACTGCCAGGATATTTGACAGTTACGACACCATTCGCGTCTTTCCAATTGGCAACACCCTCATAAATAAAAGTAAAAACGAGGATTCTCTTGATCTGCGAAATCATTGTTCCATTGATGCGAAGATTTTCACCATCGTTAGTTGTTCCGGTTCGATCATCCCCGTCAAGAGCAATATATGGCGGTTTTGTTAGACTTCCAAAATCATTACCCAACGCTTGAACTACTCCTTTTACGCCGTTCTTCATTTCATACAAGCATCCCAAATCTAAATCAATAGGTTGTGGGGTACTAGAGAATAGTCCTCTCTTAACTGGTTGACTCCAGTTTAAATTGATAAGAATCTCGCCAATTGACGCGCCTCTTTTTTCAAGGTTGACCTTCTGACCCTTTCTTAGTTCAACTGGCATATTTAACCCTCCTTATTCTGCTGTCTTTTTACTTATGATAGCTTTCCTGATCATATCAATCGGAATGACCAGAAAAGCAAGTATAATACAAATGAGCCAAGATCTTGGTGAAAGACTCTCTACACTCAGAACATTTCCGCCAAATGTGACGAATATGAACTGCATTGCAAAGATTGCAAACATGACAATAAGGAAACTCTTGTTTCTTCCCAATCCCTCAAACGGATTCAAATGGCTCGTTCTTGCATTAAAGCCGTTGAACGTAATCGCCATCATAAACGTAGCGAACAATGCTGATTTTAGATATGTAACGCCAACATCGCCGAACAGATTCCTGACAGGCGGCAAGAAGAGTATTGAGAGACAAATAAATGCAATGTATGCAGCGCTGATAATGATTTCTATCAGCATATCCTTACTGATAATACTTGCATTTCTCGGAATCGGCTTCTCTCTCATATACTCTTTGAGTGCTGGCTCACTTCCGAAAGCAATAGCAGCAAGTGTATCCATAGCTAAGTTGATAAGCAACAGCTGAATTACTGTCATAACTACATTTTCGCCAAGGAGAGGGCCGAGGAAGCATGTCAACACTGCGGCAACATTAACAGTCAGCTGGAAAATAAGGAACTTCCTAATGCTCTTAAACATAGTTCTACCGTAAAGAATAGCTTTTTCGATTGAAGCAAAATTATCATCAAGAATCGTGATATCGCCAGCTTCTTTCGCCACTTCTGTGCCGCTACCCATTGCGAAACCGACATCGCCCTTCTTTAACGCAGGGGAGTCATTAACGCCATCACCGGTCATGCCTACCACAAAATCAAGTTCCTGTGCAATTCTTACAAGGCGACTCTTGTCTGTGGGGAGAGCACGAGAAACAACCCTCAGATGCGGTAGGATCTCTTTAAGCTCTTCATCCGTTTTTTCAGCCATTTCAGCAGATGTTAAAGCTACATCCTCCGGAGAACTTAATAATCCCGCTTCTTTTGCAATAGCAACTGCCGTTTCTTTACGATCCCCAGTAACCATTACAACCTGAACACCTGCGTTCTGAACTTCTTTGATTGCATCAACAGCTTCTTTTCTAACATTGTCGCGAATACTAATGACACATACCAAAGTAAGATCCGAATCTTCACTCTCGCCATCCGTCTTTGCCACCGCAAGCAATCTCATTGACCGACCAGCCTGAGTGTCAATATATGTCGTAAGATAGTTCTTTTCGACGAGTTCTTTGACCTGCCCCTTTTCATCAATGTAATGAGTGCATTTTTCTATGATCTTTTCTGGAGCACCTTTAATATACGTGACGCTGTTTCCATCACGAGTAATTGTGACGCTTGACATCTTTCTGTTAGAGTCAAAAGCATTAAAGTTTCGAACCTCTTCTTTTGTCATGCTGTTAACAGCATCTGAAGAAACAAGGAAAGACATTAGCGCACGGTCAGTGCTATTACCGCCGATGATAACGCCATCACTAGCAACAGCGCTGTTATTAATACCAATACCTGTGATTACATCAAGCGCAAGGGATGAAGGCATCTTTGATAACGAATCAAAAACCGTAACATTCCCAGTTGCCAGTTCGACAACGGAAAGCCTGCCTTCTGTAATTGTTCCTGTTTTATCGCTGAAAAGAATACTTAAACTGCCCGCAGTTTCCAGACCATTAATCTTGTGAACAAGAACATTATCTTTCGCCATACGCAAGCTCTGAAAAGAGAGCAAGATGGATGTAAGCATCGGAAGTCCTTCTGGAACGGCACAAACAATGATTGTTACTGCAATAGTAATTGCATCCAATATCAGCCTTATCCATTCATATATTCCGGAAGGCATATTCCCTGTTATAAGAGTTTTAGCCAGAATACCTGCAACAATTGCTATCGCGCCAATGTAACCAAAGGTTGAAATCTGTTTTGCCAGCTTACCAAGCTTTACTTGGAGAGGAGTTTCTCTAGTTTCTTCCTGCACCTCAAGAGCTAGCTCACCAAATAAAGTCTTGTCACCAACAACTTTAATTTCAATATAGCCTTCACCACCGCATACAACAGTGCCGCGGTAGGCATAATATTTGTTTAGAAGATCCTTAACGTCATAAGAGGCACCATCAACAAAGGGAATCTTCTCAGCTTCTTCCGTTTCCCCGTTTAATGCTGCCTGATCAACTTTGAGTTCACCTTCGACTACAATACCATCAGCAGGAATCTTGTCACCGGCTTGCAGATATACAATGTCACCAACAACAACTTCGCTAACATGTATTTCTTCGAGTTTTCCGTCTCGAATTACCTTGGCAGTTTCCTTCGCCTCTTCCTCCGCTTTAAGTGCAGAAGCTTTTCCTTCCTGTTTGCTCTCGCTAACAGATGCGACACCATTCGCAATCATAATGGCGATCAGGATTCCCACTGGTTCAAACCATTCTGCTTGTCCCAAGAAGAACAAGACAACCTGCACAACAAGAGCAACAAGAAGGATCATAATCATCGGATCCTTAAACCCTTCATATATCTTTTTCCATAATGGATCGGGGGGAACTTGAGTCAAGTTATTTGACCCATGCTTGTTTCGACTTTCTTCAACCTGTTTGGCTGACAATCCTACCAGTTTCATTCTTACACCCTTCCTCGTTTCGTAATATTCTTAGAAAATAGAACCAGTATTAGAACCAGCATATAAAACAATAAGGATGAACCTCTCCGAAGTAATGATTCAGCAAAATGACAAGATATAGTCTTAAATGTCAGTGTTTCTTGTACCCGAAACTCGGTGCTATCAGCAAGCGATAATTACTAGTACTCAAAACCACATTATTGCCTCAACCTCTCCCGGCCATTTTTATAAGCAAATCCGTGGGAAAGGCATTGATATCTCTAAGCATTGAATGTGTTTCAACGTTAGTATCGAAAAAGAGAACCAGTGAAAGAAATGTATTCCATGACATTGGCCTACGGCGTGTTTCCAATGCATAATATGTTTGTCTTGATAATCCAATCATCGCTGCTAATTCTTCCTGAGTAATATCTGCTTTAGTTCTCAATGGCAATAGATTTTCCGTTAAAACCTCAATGTAACTGTCTTTGTAATCTGGACTAACAAGCCATTTTTGCCTTATCATGTAATTCTCCTATTATTTAGCAATATATTTTCTAAACACTCTCAGTATCAGTCTTTAATATTTTACTTCAAGACAAACTGTTTGTCAATTATTTCGAGGTTTTTTCACTTGCTACAGGACACGTGCATTCTAGCGCTTAGACTCTTATACACTGGACATCTCGGCAGCGTCAGAACAGATACGGGCATGTCCATTCGTCCAGGTTGTCTGTACCGCTTCGCCAATCTTCATAACGAGATTTCCGAGGATCTGACCGTGTCAGCGAAGTCATAGACTTCAGACGAACCTGGAAGAGGAAAAGATGCCTGACACACTCCCGGAAGGTATTACATATCACAGAGTACCGATCTTTACTGAATCTGCGGCTGGAATCACCAGAGAAGGTAATGTCTCCGAAGTCCCGGATATGGTCAATCTTTACCGCACTATGCTGACAGATGAAGGCTGCCGCACACAGCTCACAGAAATCCTCTCCATCATATTTCAACATGACTTCGGCAAAGGTGCAATCCTCTGGCATTGTACGGCCGCGAAGGACCGTTGCGGTATCGTTACTGCCCTTGTTCTGACCGCTCTCGGAGTCGACCGGGAAAGCATTATGAGCGATTACCTGCTGTCGAACGAAGACTGTCTCGCCGAAAGCGCCAAAGTATACAGAAGACTTGTTGATATGGGTATGCCTCTCGACAATGCGGAGGCTGTAAGAGCTGCTTTTCTCGCTTACCCCGCCTATTTGGAGGCGGCATTGGAGGCATATGATATAGCGCCCCTGGACTTTCCGGATGTCGACTAATATAAAAAGCAGGTTCTGTCGGCTTAGTCTTTTCCAGATATCTTTTCTGCAGTACATGTATGTTACAATCCCGATCACTTTTTCAATTTTGGCCTTAAAGTGATCGGGATTGAATGTTCATCCCAGTGAGGCGTCTATTTGTGAAACTCCCGGTAGCAAAGAAGCGGTTCATGCCGTCCAAAATCCCACGTGTGCGTTGAATCTCCGCCGCATATAAAACGCTCCGGACATTCCATGCATTTGATGCAATCCCCGGTTCTGTCACGTCTGAAAACATGAAACCGGTTCAGCCAAACATCCATGAATTGATCAGTCCGGATATTGCCTTGAACCAGCTCCG
>CACYEC010000191.1 GCA_902773225.1 uncultured Bacteroidales bacterium | reverse complement strand
TGATAGAAGACCCTTTTAAACAAATTTAGAAGAAAGATATGAAGACCAACTATGAGATTCGTTATGCGGCTCATCCAGCCGATGCGAAAAGCTACGACACCACACGACTGCGTCACGATTTCCTCATTGAGAAGGTGTTTGCCGACGATGAGGTAAACCTTGTATATTCCATGTACGACCGTATGGTCGTAGGTGGTGCCAAACCAGTGAATGAATGCCTGAAACTGGAAGCCATCGACCCACTCAAGGCTCCTTACTTCACCACTCGACGCGAGATAGGTCTGTTTAATGTTGGAGGTGCCGGCACCGTGAAAGTAGGTGACGAGGAATTCCACCTCGACTATAAGGAGGCACTCTACATCGGACGAGGCGACCGCGACGTCTGCTTCATGAGCGACGATGCTGCCAAGCCTGCCAAGTTCTATATCAACAGTTGCACAGCACACAAGGAGTATCCCTGCAAGAAAATCACCAAAGCCGACGCCGTGGTGGCTCACATGGGTTCACTCGAGATGAGCAATGAGCGCAACATCAACAAGATGATTGTAAACCAAGTACTGCCCACTTGCCAACTCCAAATGGGTATGACCGAACTGGCTCCTGGAAGTGTCTGGAACACCATGCCCGCTCATGTACACAGTCGCCGAATGGAAGCTTATTTCTATTTCGAGGTACCTGAAGACCAGGCTGTGTGCCACTTCATGGGCGAAGTGGAGGAGACACGCCATATCTGGATGAAAGGCGACCAAGCAGTGCTCTCACCCGAATGGAGCATCCACAGTGCGGCAGCTACCCACAACTACACATTCATCTGGGGTATGGGTGGTGAGAACCTCGACTATGGAGACCAAGATTTCTCAAAAATTACAGACCTAAAGTAAATTACAACTAAGACAATAAACTAACTACATCAAATCGTTTTATGGCAACCAATATTTTTTCACTCGAAGGAAAGAACGCTTGGATTACTGGCGCTTCTTACGGTATCGGATTCAACATCGCCAAGGCTTTCCATGCTGCTGGCGCGAAAATCATCTTCAACGACATCAAACAGGAACTGGTAGATAAAGGCATAGCCGCTTACAAAGCCGAAGGTATCGACGCTACAGGCTATGTTTGCGACGTAACCAATGAAGAACAAGTGAAAGCACTTGTAGAGCAAATCCACAAGGAAGTAGGTCAAATCGACATTCTCGTGAACAATGCCGGCATCATTAAGCGCATACCTATGCACGAGATGAAACGCGCTGAGTTCCAGCAGGTCATCGACATCGACCTTGTAGGACCATTCATTTGCTCCTCTGCCGTGATTCCCGAAATGATGGAGCGCCGTGAAGGCAAAATCATCAACATCTGCTCGATGATGTCTGAACTTGGACGCGAAACCGTCAGCGCATACGCTGCAGCAAAAGGTGGACTGAAGATGCTCACACGAAACATCTGTTCCGAGTACGGCGAATACAACATCCAGTGCAATGGCATTGGCCCTGGCTACATTGCCACTCCACAGACCGCTCCACTGCGAGAGATTCAGCCTGATGGCAGCCGTCATCCTTTCGACAAGTTCATCTGCGCCAAGACACCCGCAGGACGCTGGCTCGACCCATCTGAACTCGGTGGACCTGCAGTGTTCCTCGCCTCACATGCCTCCGACGCTGTCAACGGACATATCCTCTATGTCGATGGCGGTATCCTCGCATATATCGGCAAACAGCCTTGATGGCCATCAACCCAAAGCGAAGAACATGAACAAGAAGTTATTCTCTTTCCTCTCAGCCCTACTCCTCGCCTGCGGCCTCCACGCCGCCGACAAGGTGACAGTGAAGGTGTCGAACCCACTGGCCATCGACCGAGTAGGAGAGACTGTGGAGTTGAGCGTTGACCGCCTGTCGAAGAAACTCGACGGTGCCACTCAGTTTGTAGTTTGCGATGCCGATGGCAGGGAAATACCCAGCCAACAGACCTACGATGGCAAACTCATCTTCCAAGCCAACGTGGGTGGCAAGGCATCCTCGCAATATACCGTGAGCGCAGGCAAACCCAACGCTTACGAGGCTCGCGTCTTCGGACGTGCCGTGCCTGAACGCAAGGATGATTTCGCTTGGGAGAACGACCGAACCTGCTATCGTACATACGGTCCTGCCCTTCAACGTAGCGGAGAACGCGCATTCGGCTACGACGTTTTCAACAAACGCACCAGCCGCTTAGTGGTAAACGAACGATTCGCACTCGAATTCGACCCAACAATCCAGTCTATATGCGACAAACTGCGCGCACAGGGACGTAATGACCTCGCACAAGACGTTTACTATGAACTCATGTGCTATCATGTAGACCATGGCACCGGGCAAGACTGCTACAAAGTGGGACCTACCCTCGGATGCGGCACTGACGCATTGCTCGAGAACGGTGGCAACATCGTCTATCCCTGGTGCTACAAGACTGTGGAGATACTCGATAATGGCCCCTTGCGCTTCACTTTCCGCCTCACTTTCAACCCAGAGACCGTAGATGGACAAGAGGTGGTAGAAACACGTATCATCTCGCTCGATGCGGGTTCTCATCTCAACAAGGCCAGCATTTCGTTCAGCGGACTGAACAAAGCGAACCCTATCACCACTGGTATTGTGATACATGAAGAGAATCCCACAGCTTTCGTCATCAACGAAGCTGCGGGTTACATGGGATATGAGGACCTGGGCGACAGCAAGCAGTTCCAGGAGAAGTACCGCCCATTCTACAACAAGACTTTCGGGCGCATTTATGTGGGAGCTGTCTATCCTGAGAAGATGAACGCCATCAAGTATCAGCCGTTCACCGAGGCCGACAAGCCAAACCGTGGCGGTGCTTTGGGACATCTCCTTGGCATAACAACACTGAAGCCCGATGGTAGCTATACCTACTACTTCGGCAGCGGTTGGAGCAACAACCCTGAGACTGCATTCCAAACACTCAGTGACTGGGAGAAATACCTGAGCGACTATGCACAGAAAGTGAAGAAACCACTCGTGCTGAAGTACTAATCTAAATGGGTGATTTCCACATAACAGTGACAAACTGACCGACTTTATTTCTCCGAAATAGTCAATCTTGAAACTGAAAAGGGTGGCGGAACAACAATCCGTCACCCTTTTTTTGTTACAGATTTTTGATATTTTGCGTCAGATAGTCATATAGATAGAATGTTTTTTTGATTGGTTGGATAAAAATGTCTATCTTTGCTTTCGTTTGTGGAAAACCCATTCATGCAATGCCTATCCAAAACTTCTTCAAAAAGAAGTGCCGTGCCTGTTCTTTTTTATGACCAGTATAAACACGAATGTAAACGCCAAATCAATAAATAACCAATCAATATGACAAATCAACAATCAGGATCCAAATCCTATCTCATTTCCATCGTTATGGTGGCTGTGCTCGGTGGTTTGCTCTTCGGCTACGACACAGCAGTGATTTCGGGAGCAGAGAAAGGTCTTCAGGCTTTCTTTAAGAATGGCTTTGAGTATACCGACGCCATGCACGGATTCACCAGCAGTAGCGCACTCATTGGCTGCATCATCGGTAGCGCGCTCTCGGGCATACTGGCCACAAGGCTGGGCCGAAAACGTTCACTGATACTGGCTGGTGTCTTGTTCTTCATCTCCGCTTTGGGTAGCATGGAACCAGAGTTCATGCTCTTCAAACACGGTGAGGCCACCACAAGCCTGCTTGTCGTGTTCAACATCTACCGTGTTATCGGTGGTGTGGGTGTAGGTCTGGCATCTGCCATCTGTCCTATGTACATCGGTGAGGTGGCTCCCTCCAACATCCGTGGTATGCTTGTTTCATGGAACCAGTTCGCTATCATCTTCGGTCAGTTGGTGGTCTATTTTGTCAATTTCTTCATCCTTGGCGAACACATCCAGCCTTTAGTGGAGGAAATGGGCAAGGGACTTGCCGCCATCAATCCTAATGCACAGTGGACGGTAACAACTGGCTGGCGCTACATGTTCGGTAGCGAGGCCATACCCGCTGGACTCTTCGCCCTGCTCATCTGCTTCGTGCCTGAGACACCGCGCTATCTGGTGATGATAGGTCAGGACCAGAAAGCATTGGGCATCCTCTCTCGCATCAACGGAGGAGACAAGGCTCAACAGATTCTCAAAGACATCAAGGACACCATCACAGTCAAGACGGAGAAACTCTTCACTTACGGTGAACTCTGCATCTTCGTCGGCATCATGCTCAGCGTCTTCCAGCAGGCTGTGGGCATCAACGCTGTGCTTTACTATGCACCACGCATCTTCGGTGACATGGGCATGGAAGACCCGATGATGATTACTGTCTTCATGGGTATCATCAACATCCTCTTCACACTTGTAGCCATCTTCACCGTGGAGAAATGGGGACGAAAACCACTGCTCATCTGGGGTTCTCTTGGCATGGCGCTCGGCGCATTCGGCGTAGCCCTCACTTTCGGACATGCCGGTAAGGAGTCTTTCACAGCAGCCAGCCTACTCATCTACTCTGCCTCGTTCATGTTCTCATGGGGGCCCATCACTTGGGTACTTATCGCAGAAATCTTCCCCAACACCATCCGTGGCGCAGCAGTGGCCATCGCAGTGGCTTTCCAGTGGATTTTCAACTTCATCGTCTCATCCTCGTTCGTTCCCATGTTCAACATGCACCTCACCGAGGGCGACGACTTCGGACACTGGTTCACATACGGTCTCTACGGCATCATCTGTGTCATCGCTGCCTTGTTCGTCTGGAAGCTCGTTCCTGAGACAAAAGGCAAGACTCTGGAAGACATGACACGACTCTGGAAGAGACGTAAATAGTCACTTCCCTACCCTATCACATCAAATAAGCGGGATGACACCGAAAGATGTCATCCCGCTTATTTGATGTGCTTATGAAAGCAGTGTGGTACCTATGCCTAATGGCGTCCACCTCTGGCTGCTGTAGGCTTGGTGTTGCCGTTCGTCGCGCCCGCACTGGTTCTAACCCTGCTCGTGTTGCTCACGTTGCTGTTCGACGGACGAGATGTCGTATTGTTACCGTGTTGGATACGGGCGTTGTTGCGTCCCGCACCGTTGTTTGGAGTGTTCTGCACGTGAGTCGCTCCATTGGGGTGGCTCGGCTTGCGTACATCGTTGCTCTTGCCATTCGGATGTCCTCCTGCATGACCGCCTACGGGTGCATAGTCGTTACGCCTGCCTGTCTTCACTGTTCTCATACCACCACCTGCAGGACGAGAGTAGTTGATGCCCTTGTAGTAACTGGTATGATGGTTGTTGGCGCGGCTGTGGGCGCTGCGATAGACCACGTATGCCTGCGGACGATTGAAGTAGTAGTAATCGCGTACATACAGATTGTAAATCGGGAACGACCAGAGATTGCCACTGCGATAGACCACCGGACGATAGAAGTAAGCGATGTTCTTGAACCTGCGGTACTGTCCAGGAGTGAGAATGTAGGTCAGGTCGGTGCAGAGATGATCCCAGTAGATGCCGTATATGTTGGTTGGAGTGATGTTCAGGAAATAGTCGAAATAAACCTCGTACACCGACTCGTACTGCATCTCAGAGAGATCGAGTTCGTAAGCCATCTTGTCTGCAATGAAAGCAGCCTCTTCACGT
>CACYEC010000190.1 GCA_902773225.1 uncultured Bacteroidales bacterium | reverse complement strand
CCAGTGGCGGTAGCCACTGGACTCATATCTTCAACATTTGATTGTTGGAATTGTGAGAGAATTGAAACTTCACAGCCTCTTTCGGTCTCAAAGCATGATTGTTATTTTGGTTTAAAGTTTTGGTTTCTACTGTTGCTGGTCGTTGGTCATTGACTTGGCATTGATGGGCATGATTGAGTCAATCCCCGTCTCAAGAGCCGCATTATCCACATTGTTGGTGGCAGTGACCACATCCGTCTGCCTGTAGGTCTGAGGGTAAGCCATATAGTCGGTCTGCACTGACTCAGGCATATCCCTGAGAATGGACTTCTCTGTGATGGAACCGATTGTCAGGACTATGGCAATGGCGGCGGCTGCCTTCACAATGGGCGAGAACCTGCTCCACAAAGGTATGCGCTTGGCCTCTACTGCCGGTTGCTCTTCAACCATGGCAAGCATACGCGCATCGAAGTCGTCGCCAAGCTTGTTTTGTTTGTCCTCATCACTGAACGAGAAAATCTCCTTGTACTGCAACAGGCGCGCGGGTACATCCTTTTGGTTGAAGAAAGAGCGCAGTATCTGCTCCTCCTCCAGACTGGTCTCGCATTCCCAGTAGCGTTCCAGAAGTTGTTCAATGTACTTATAATCCATACCTGTTGAGTTTAATGTACTGTTCTTTGATTTTTTGTCTTGCCCTGAAAAGACTCACCTTGACATCCGCCTCAGTGATTTGAAGAATCTCAGCTATCTCCTTGTACTCCTTACCCTCCATGTCGCGGAGCTGAATGATGGAGCGTTGTTTCTCGGGCAGTTGTTCCACAATTTGCTGAATGAGGCTCCTCCCTTCTTGAGCGATGAGCATTTCTGCTGGCGATGATTCGTTGTCCGCTGTTTCATGCACCGCTGGGTCGAACGTGATGTTCTGCGCCTCTTTCTTCTGCATTTGGTCAAGGGCGAGATTTCGGCAAATAGTGAAACCGAGGTTTTCCATTCCCTCATGGAGTTCATCCCTCTTGTCCCAAAGCCTGATCAGTGTCTCCTGTACAATGTCTTCTGCCTCCTCTCTGTTGCGAGTGATGCGAAGTGCCAGTCGAAAGAACTTGTCTTTAAGTGGCAAAACATCGTTTCTGAAACTGATTTCTTTCATCGCCTTCTAAATATTTATACGGATGAACTGAGGAAAAGTTACAAGGGAAATGGATTTTTTATAAAAAAATATGGGCATTATAGGTCAAATGGGCATACATAATTATTCCGCCCATGATGCCCATAATACCCACCAAGCCTATCATGACCATCAGACCCACTAAGGCCCATCAGGCCTCGATGATGGTGCCGTGTTGTCCGTCAATGGCAGTAGCAAGGGTGATGATGACACGAGACACCCCTGCATGAATGGCAGAGAAGGCGTTTTCGAGTTTAGGAATCATGCCACCTTGCACCACCCCATCCTCTTTATAGCGCAGGAATTCTGCCTCGTTGATATGCGGGATGACGGAATTATCGTCATCGGCATCACGTAGCACGCCTTTCTTCTCAAAACTGTAAATCAGGGTCACATCATAATACTTGGCAAGTGCTTTGGCAGTCTCGGCGGCCATGGTGTCTGCATTGGTGTTGAGCAATGTGCCTTGGCCATCATGTGTGAGCGGCGCGATGACAGGCACTACCCCACTTTCCAGAATTCTGCCCAGCATATCGGCGTTGCAGGCATCCACATCACCCACGAAACCATAGTCAACATCTTTCACCTCTCGTTTGTGGGAGCGCATGATGTCCATATCGGCGCCTGTCATACCCAGTGCGCTGATGCCACATGCCTGCAGCCGTGCTACAATGTTCTTATTGACCAAACCGCCATAGACCATAGTCACCACCCGCAGCATATCGCTGTCAGTAATACGGCGACCATTCACCATCTTAGTTTCAATGCCCAGTTCTGCGGCTATCTTAGTGGCTGAACGTCCTCCACCATGCACCAGAATCTTACGTCCCTCAATGGCAGAGAAGTCGTTGATGAGTTGTTGGAGAGTATCTTCGTCCTCCACAATCTTGCCGCCTACCTTGATGATTGTCAGTTTCTCCATAATTGATGATATAAACAATGCTATTGATTCTATAGATACTATAGAAACTATAGAGACTATAGATGCTATGGATTCTATAGAAACTATAAAGACTATAAAATCTCTCTTCTATTCCAAATAAGTATAGCCATAGAGGCCTGAGCGGTAGGTGCTGAGGAATTCCTTACCCTCGTCAGTGGTGATGCGGCCCTCCTCTATGGACTTCTTGACCCAAGTCTCGAGTGTACGCACCATCTTCTTGGGCTCGAACTGCACATAGTCGAGTACCTCGGCCACAGTCTCTCCGTCGATAATCTTGTCGATGTTGTAGCCCTTGCCATTGACGGAGATATGCACGGCTGTGGTGTCGCCGAACAGATTGTGCATGTCGCCGAGAATCTCCTGGTAAGCCCCCACGAGGAAGACACCGAGGTAATAGTGGGAATCCTTCTTCTTATTCAGCGTATGTACTGGAAGGATATGTGCGATATTCTGGTTGGTGACGAAGTTGGTGATTTTACCGTCAGAGTCACAGGTGATGTCCTGAATGGTGGCGGCATTGTCGGGTTGTTCGTTAAGACGTTGAACGGGCATGATGGGGAACATCTGGTCGATGGCCCAGGCATCGGGAAGTGACTGGAAGATGGAGAAATTACAGAAATACTTGTCGGCCAACAGTTTGTCGAGCGACCACAGTTCTTCTGGGGCATGTTTCATATTGTGGCTGAGCGCATTGACCTCGCGTGCCACAGACCAGTACATACTCTCAATCTCAGCGCGTGTGCGCAAATCAACCAATCCGTGGGAGAAGAGTTCAAGGGCCTCTTCGCGTATCTGCTGAGCGTCATGCCAGTTCTCGAGCATGGTACGGGGATTGAGGTTGTCCCATATCTCGTAGAGGTCCTTCACCAGTTCATGCTCGTTTTCGTTGGGTTCATACTCCTCAGGCATGGCAGGCAGTCCTGCTGTCTCCAGCACATCCACTACCAGGACGGCATGATGGGCTGCCAGCGAACGCCCTCCCTCTGTGATGAGGTTGGGCTGTGGGATGTTGTTGTTGTCGGCTATCTCGCTGAAAGTATAGACGCAGTTGTTGACATACTCCTGGATGGAGTAGTTCACGCTGCTCTCGCTGTTAGAGGAACGAGTGCCATCGTAATCGACACCCAAACCACCGCCACAATCCACGAAATCAACACCGTATCCCAGTTTGCGCAACTGCACATAGAATTGGGCTGCCTCACGCAATGCGTTCTGAATACGGCGTATCTTGGTGATTTGGCTTCCGATATGGAAGTGAATGAGGCGCAGACATTCCTTCATGCCATGGTACTCCAAGCGCTCGAGCGCCATAAGCAGTTCACTGGATGTCAGTCCGAACTTGCTGGCGTCGCCTCCGCTTTCCTCCCATTTTCCACTGCCCGATGCAGCGAGTTTGATACGTATCCCTATGTTAGGCCTTACGTTCAATCGTTTGGCGGTTTCAGCGATGATGTCGAGTTCATTGAGTTTCTCCACCACAATGAAGATTCTCTTACCCATCTTCTGGGCCAAGAGAGCCAGTTCGATGTAACTCTCGTCTTTGTATCCATTGCAGATGATAAGGGAATCGGAATCCATGTTGACGGCGATAACGGCATGGAGTTCAGGTTTGGAACCAGCCTCGAGACCAAGGTTGTATTTCTTGCCGTGGCTGACCACTTCCTCCACTACAGGGCGCATCTGGTTGACCTTGATAGGATAGATGATGAAATTCTGTGCCTTATAGCCGTATTCCTTTGCGGCCTTGTTGAAGCATACCGAGGTTTTCTCTATTCTGTTGTCGATAATGTCGGGGAAACGCAGGATTACGGGAGCCGTGACATCTCGTTTTTCCAGTTCGTCCATCACTTCTCGGATATCCACCTCCACATTGTCCTTACAGGGTGTCACCACCACATGTCCTTTGTCGTTGATGTGGAAATAGTTCACTCCCCAGCCCGATATGCTGTAGAGT